>PMXB01000088.1 GCA_003165935.1 Acidobacteriaceae bacterium
GCAATCATGATGAGCGACAACAAAAGTTGGGAGATGTCGGGATCAAGCCCATGGACGACAATCTCGGAGATGGAGCTGACGGCGGCCGTCGAGGCCTTGCGCTCGATCCCGACCGGGTCCTCCGTCCAGCTTTTCTCTGACTCTGAACTGCTGATCAGAGGAATGCTCTTCCACATTCGGCGTTGGCAGGCTATCGAGTGGCGCAACAGCCGCGGCGCACCATTGCAGCACCAGGCGCTATGGGAAGAATTGCTTGCCAGGAACGAGCAGCTGAACATTCACTGGCAATGGATCAGAGACCACAGGGGCCACCCAGTGCAAACACGTGCGGATGCTCTCGCTTACAAGTCTGCTCAACAGGAGGTTCACAGCAGATTATTGATCCCAGAAGATGTTCTCTGATTTGGGCGGCAGTCTATTTCTGGCTTCGTCATGCACTCTCCGTGAAACTGGACCGTGCCTGTTTTCTCGCCACGGCCGGCTTCAAAAAGCGCTCCGCCACGCCCTAAAACCAGTACCTTCCTCGACAACAAAAACAGTTGATTTTGACTCCGAATTGTCGATCCATTTCGATGTACCGTTTTATCGATGCGAGGGTGGGGGATCCTGCATTCCCCCACTTAGCATTGACACTCTTGGCCCATGAGATCCAGTTTGGAGCATCGAATTCCCCGCTCTAGTATGGGTCAACATGGTGAAATGCGATGATTACGTAGTTACCAAGTAGTAAACTTGGTACTCTCCCCCCAACCCTACTTCCAATCTCAATCCGGCATTGATCAGCACGAGAGAATGAGCCTACCCGGCCAACTTCCCCTTCCTGTCGCGCCGACGCTCCGATCTGCCGCTCGCCAAACCCACTGTGCAGCTGCGCAACAACTCAAATCTCCCGTTGCGCGTTGCGCATACACTCTCACAACCCTGCGCAACGGCAAAATCGACCTCCAGATCATCGCGCACCGATGGTGCGCCAGCCGCGCTAATCGGGCATCAAGATGACTGACAGGGATCTTACCGGCCCAGTTGCCGAGAGCTCAGGAACGGTCTACGACATGGCAACAGGGGGCACCGCTCAACGCAAGACTCCTGCGCACACGCGCCAAGGCCGGAATGCGCGGCGGCTGGAGAATCATGTTGGTCCATTGAACGAACGCGGCATTTCCAAGCTTCCGAGAAGTAGACCTTCTCGGAAGCTAGAGCGGAAGTAGCCATCGATGGGCGCCGGCTTCGAGCAATTCGGGGACGCCCAACCCCAAATGAACGCTCATTCCGGGGTGCCGGAATCTCCAAACCCACACCGTAGGGCCGGGAATCCCTGGAACCGTTCTAGAACGAAGCCCGAAGTGGTGACTTATCCTTCCCCAGGGGCAGAGACCGGTCATCCGATCGTGGAGGGGGAAAGTTGATCTTCTTCACGAGCGCCTTGTATCTTGGTTCGTCTTTCAAGATAGTCAGCGTCGGTTCCGCCAAAACCCAGAGTGCGTCCGGTTGATGACGGGCATAGGCGGCTTCGAGCACGTCCAAGGCTTCCTGCCGCTTGCCCAGAGCGACGCAAGTCATGGCGAACATACCGGGAGAGTATTTTCCGATATCGTAATATTCTTTTTGTTTCGTATAAAGACTCTTCAAGAATCCTTTATCGCCGGCCCCTGCGTACCCCTTCCGAGCCGACGCAATGACATCGCCCTGCACGGGATCGTTACGGGTCTCGGCGGCCTTTTGTCCCTCGTCGAGGAAGGTGCGAAATGCGTGCGAGTCAAAACTGATTTCCATCAAGTAAAGGTGGGGCGAGAAGAACTCGGGATTGGTGCGTTCGACGTTTCTAAGAAGCGCGATGCCTTCCGCCCTTCGCCCCGAGTCGTATAAGCCAATGCCTTTGTCGGAGAGGGTGGAGTGCGAGGTGGGATCGAGTTCCTGGGCCTTGTCGAACTGCTCCTGGGCCTCTTCATATCTGCCTGGCTGGTCGAAGGCTTCGGCGTACCAGCGTCGAGTGATGGGATCTTCGGGGTCTAATTGGATGGCGCGGACGAACTCTTTTTCCGACTCTCTCCAATCACCTAGACCGTAAAACTCAGAAAAAGCCAGAGCACGATGGGCCTCGGCCAGCGAATCATCCAAGGCCAGTGCCCTCCTGGCCGCGGCAATCGCTCTGGGGTAAGAATCGGCAAGCGGCAGGGTCGAATAGATCTGCAACAGATTGTATGTATCGGCCATCCCTACATAGGATTTGGCATCGTTGGGGTCGTCCACAATCGCCTGAGTGAAGGAATCCAAAGCCTGATTGAGGCTGTCAGGCGTTCTTTGACTCCATTCATATCGGCCTTTCAGGTAGAGATCGTGCGCACGGGCCTTGTCAGCATCGGAAACGGAGGCTGAACCAGCCCCTGAAGCAGGATGAGGGGTCGCTGCCAGCGCCTTGCCAGACAACGACGAGTTCCTGTCTCGCACTCCGCCACCGGCTGAACGAAGAACCACTTCGTAAGCGGCTACGCCTACCGCTGCCGCTGCAAGGATCAACGCCAGCACCGGCCTCCAGCCCGGCCTGAAGCCGCGACGGTCAGATTGCAGGTTGTTGGCTATTGCGATTGGCTGAGTGTCGGCTAGCGCGGCAACCGGCTGGGAGATCGAAAAGGCAGGGGCGGCTGTACTGGGTATTTCGCTTTCTTCAGCCCGGGTCGCTTCCTGGGCGGATTCGGCCGCTTCGAGGTCTCGAGCGCGGCGCGACTTGAGCCATTCGTCCAGTTCGGCGGTGAAGGCATAGACCGCAGTGCGGCCAGCGCCCGGCGCGCGATGGGTGGGCAGGCCCCGCTCCGTTTCCCAGCGCCTCAGCGTTTTCTCACTCCGGCCCAGGTAGGCAGCGATTTCCTTCCAGCAGTCGAGGCGCTTTCCTCGAGCCCGGTCTCCGAGGCTGTCCCAGTCCGGTGCAGTCTGGGCCAAAGAAGGCCTCCAAATGTGGCTGTTGACGGATGATGACCGTTCAAGTCCGGTCACAGCACTTGATCCATGGCCAGATAGCACTCATTATCGCACTTACTGAGAAGGCCGCAAAGCCATTTTGGCTGGAACCGATGCCGCGGCCCTTTGTTCGAAGGTATTGGAAACACAAGGTTTGATCCTCGCACCTGAACGGCTCAGCCTGACACTTAGTGAG
>PMXB01000245.1 GCA_003165935.1 Acidobacteriaceae bacterium
CCGGGTGAAACCCGGGGAAAGCCTCCCAAAAGAAACCTAGCGCCCCGTAGGCGGCGCGGGGAAACGTTGCAACCCCATGATCGGGTGCCCCATGCCTCACTTCTGAGACATGAGAGTCGATGCCCTCCACCGGCTTGGTACCCACCTTCTGACCTGCCCGTCCACGCGAGACAGCGAAACCCCCACGCTGATTTATCCTCATAGGAATCAATATGACCCTTGTCAGGCCACGTTTGACAGATTATTACGGCGTTATGGTTGCGCAGGCGGATGTCGATTTTGCCATCCCGTTCCTTGACGAAGACTTGCCGCTTGCAGTTGACCCATTCCTACTGTGGAAGTCACCTTCACAGCAGGACAATGCTTTGCACATTGCCGTGATAAATGCATTCAATCACCTGGGCTCCCTTACGAGGGCGGGAAGGGACGACGAAGCAGCAAAGCTACTGATCGCCGCGAGTGAGTGCGATGAGGTCGGTCTCGGGCTCTCCCACGAACGCCGAGGAAAGCGAATCGGACGCGGCACCGCCCAAGAGATTCTGACGTTATTCCGGGACATTCCTAAATACCGCGAAGGCGGATTCGTTCATATNNTAGATCAAATCGGTCGCGACAGGATTTCAGATCTAACCTGCAGCTTCATAAAATCGTTCCTGATCGATTTCACAATTGACCAGTGCGACAAATATAAGATCCCGACCCAGGAGAGTGAGGTCACGGCGGTCTACAGGGACCACTCCAATACGTTCGAAAGCGAGCGCATGCGCCTCCCGATAAACCCCGAAGACAAGAAGCCCCTAGTGTTTGTACCAAAACGATGGCTCCGCCGAGTACCGTGGCTTAACTTCGACGATTACTTTTCCTCCTATTGTCCAGCTGAGAGGGTTGACCCATCCGGCAAGCCTGATCGGGTTCGGGTGCTCACCTTCAACAGGCAGAATTATGACGTCGTCCGAGATTACGTGAGNNAAAGCGATACAACAATTGCCCACCGGAATTACCGATTCCAATGATAAGAAGTACGAGCGAGAGATAAGCCGCCTACTCGCCTCGCTGCTCTACCCTCAACTCGACTTCGCCAAATCGCAGAGTAGGACCGACTCAGGCGCGCTAATTCGGGATCTCGTGTTTTATAACAATCCAAAACATCCGTTCCCATCCGAACTGCTAAGGGAATATGATTCTCGACAGATCGTCTTCGAACTGAAGAACGTTAGTGCGCTCGAGCGTGAGCACATTAATCAGCTAAACCGCTACTTGAAAGACGACTTTGGCCGATTCGGAGTGCTAGTCACCCGCAATTCCCCCTCGAAGGCCATGAAGCGAAACCTAGTTGATCTTTGGTCAGGACGTCGAGTCTGCGTCCTCACCCTAACCGACGCAGACCTCGAACAGATGGTCCAACTATATGAGAGCCGGCAGCGTGACCCCGTCGACGTACTCAATCGCAACTACGTGGAATTCATGAGGGAGTGTCCTTCTTGACGATGAAAAAGGCCCAAGAATTCGAGGATTTTGAAAAGAACGAACGCCAGCTCCATGTTTTCTATAAAGAGATTTCTGCGCTTTCGAAGAAAAGCCCGAACGATGGCGTGAACAAGTTCAAGCTTGCCTTGATTAACAAGTGCATTGCGGAACTCAACGGAGCCATCGGTAATCCACTCGACGGATTTGTTGTGTTCGAAGAATCACTACTGCCAACCAACAGCGACGCGGCGCTGGTGCTTAATCAATATGTTGCAGCTGTACACGCCNNGGATAGAGCCCCAAGTCCCAGTTGTGGTTCTGGATGGTAGATGGAAAGACTGGACTCAAAACCAAGGAGCCGCGTTTATTCAAGTACTTGGAGAAGTGAGAATGGCAGATCCAGCTGGAATCACCAAAGCAGAGGTCGAGTTGTTTGAAATGCTGTGGGGCCACCTCACCAGCCTCTATACCGACGTAGCATCTCTCGCCAAGAGTAAGCAGGACGGTCTAATGTCGAAGACAAGGGTCGCAACCATCAATTTACTTCTAAGCGAAATCCTGACCTTTCTGAAGGGCCAACCGTCGACCAAGTTTCTGGCNNACCTGGGGACAGACGGGATGTTCCCTCGTTCTTCGGAAGGCAATCGCGATTCAAACCCGCCCACGCCCCGCCCGCGCACCACAGAGGCCCGGAAGAATCGCCTCCCCCCCCCTATCCCAACCCCTACGCCTCCACATCCGTCAGCAGATTCCAATGCCGCGCCTTTCCCGTCCGATTCCGCCGAAGCATCTTCCGCTCCTTCTCGTTCATCGAGTCACCACAAAGCGTGTCTTCCCTCGCCAGCCGCGAACGCTCGATCACCGCCTTCATCTCCCGGAGCTCCTTCTTCCGCTCTACATCCCCCAGCCCCTTTGCCACGTCCTCCGCCACATCCACCACAAATCCCAGCCGGTTCTGGCAATCGCAGACCTTCGCATTCAGCAGCACCCACTGCCAATCCAGATCCACATACTTCACCACCAGCCACGGCAGAGCCTCCACCACGCCTGTGTCCAGAACATCCTGGCAGAGCGCGAGCAGCAGCAATCGAGCCGGATTGTATTTAGGCTTCCCCCGCCGGAACTTCGCCAACCCCGGATACCCCAGCGCCCCCAGCTCCGCTCGGAAGCCGCGCCCGTCTAATTTGTCCGGCTGATCGACCTTCAGAGGCAACGCCGTCTCCGCCATACGAAACACACGCACTGCCTTCAAGGCCAACGCCTCAGTCACCGGCCGAAGCCCCCGCTCCATCATTGAAAAATACGCCTGCGTCAGGCCCAGCTTCGCCGCAGCTTCCCCCTGCGTCAGCTTGGCTTCCTCCCGTGCTGCCTTCAGCGCCTCTCCGGTCATGGGCATCTCCTCACTCCCAAATATAACAAGCTCAGTTATACGATCCGCCAGATTTCTTCTAAATCGCACAAAATTCCCCTCTGAAAACACACCGTTCTTGCAATGAAAACGGCCGATTCTCTCCCCCCTAAAAATCTTCCTCGACCTTTGCGTAGAATTACCCCCGCCCGGAGTACGGTGGTTCTTCAGATAGGAGCAAAAGCCATGCGAACCGTCAGAAACATCACCATTGCCGTCGATCCCGAACTCTACCGCCAGACTCGGTGCCTCGCTGCCGAATACAACACCTCCATCACCGGCATGGTGAGGTACTTGCTCGGGGTTCTTCCTGAAGCGTTGAAGGCCGCGCGCGTCCCCGGCGGCCGCCCTCAGTTCGGCATCGCGGCAGCTCGCGCCCGTGCCGCCGCCGCAGCCCTTGCCGCCAAGCAGCCAGCACCGCAAATATCCATACAACCCGACATTTGCACTGTTTCGTCCACATGTACACCCACTGTTTCGCCGACTAACCCGTTACCTGTCAATCATTTATCCCTTCCGGAACGCGTTTCGTCCCCCAACCCTCCTGTAAAACTGTAAAACCCCCTCAAACCACTTTCTTTCAACCACTTGCCGCGTTACAGCCGCCCCTTTTACAAATCTTGCATTTCAGTACTTTATTCATTACAAAGACTTTACGACCCACCAATTTGTTCGTTCATAATGAATAAGTAGACAAAAGGCGGCATTTTCCTGCGTTACACCACACAATTCATGCTCTCGGCAATGGCGGCGGAGCAGTTCCCCCCCGCCGATGTCCCCGAGATCGCCTTTCTCGGCCGCTCCAACGTCGGCAAGTCCAGCCTTTTGAATGCTTTAGTCGGCGAGAAGGCGGCCAAGGTCTCCCAGACGCCCGGCCGCACCCGCGCCATCAACTTCTTCCAGCTCTCTGAAGAAGGCAAGTCGAAGCGCAAGTTCATATTCGCAGACCTTCCCGGCTACGGCTACGCCAAGATCTCCAAGTCCATCTCCGCCGAGTGGCCCAAATTCATTGAGCCGTATCTCGCTGACCGGCCAACACTTGCCCTCTGCATCTGCCTCGTCGACTCCAACATCCCCGCCCAAAAAGGCGACCAGATGCTCATCGACTGGCTCCGCTCCGTGGGCCGCGATTTTGCCGTAGTAGCCACCAAAGCCGACCGCCTCAGCGGCAACGAACGCGTCCGCAACCTCGCCGCCCTCAAAAAGGATCTCCAGATCGACTCGCTGCTCGCCGTCTCCTCAAAGACCGGCTACGGCCTCAAAGAACTCTGGACCCGCATCGCCCAGGCGGGCGACGACGCTCCGGCGGAATAGCTCAATCTAAACGACTTCGATCCTCACCGGCACGGAAATCTCGCCCGACTCCACGCCCGTTCGCATCCGCTCCGCGATCGCCTTTGCCGCAGTTGCTGAGCAGCGCAGAACCCGCACGTTCCTCGCCAGCCGCCCCAGATAGCGCGGAGCGAGCCGCAGCCACCGCCGCGCAACCTGCGTGCCAAGGCTCTCATCTGCAACAAGATAGCCCATCGCGATCGCGTCCAGCCGCGGCAGCCACTGCGCTGGCGCCTCATCCACGCTCCAGCTCAAAACGGACTCACCCATTGCCGGACCAAGCGGCGCGACAACCGCAGGTCTGCCACCAAACACCACTGCGGAATCCGGTGTACCAACCGCGCCAGGATCCCTTACCAGATCCGGCAGCACTCCGCGCTCAAGCATCTCTTTTTCAATGGTTTCCGGCGCAACGCCCACGCAAACCGCCACCGCCTCGCGCTTGCGGATTTCGTTCTTGAGAATGCGAATTGCCTCGTCAAGGTTTGTCACAAGAAAGTCGGCAACCCCTTCGCGGATCGCCTGCTTCTGAGAGGCGGGGTCAGCACGAACCGCAAGCGAAGCAACACCGGCGATGTTGCCCGCCACCATCAGCGCCCGTCCATCTTCATCAAGCTCGCCAACACAGAGCAGCCGGCCGCCAAGCCCAGCCTCAACCGGCAGTGCCTGGCGCATGAGAGACGCGTAATACCCCTCCACCTGAAGGAGAAATGAAATCAATGAGTTGGACGAACCGGTCGGCTCAGAATCGGCCATTTGTAGCCTACTGCTCAAACTGCTCTTTGGAATTGAGCTTGCGCACGAAGAAGATGAACTGGCCCGGCTCGGCAACAACCTGCAACTTGTCCGGAACCTTCTTGCCTACGCAATTATTGGGGGCCACCATCCCTGACGTGAGGATGTCGGCAACGGCGTACCAGTGGTCCAGGGGGGGCGGCTGTTTGGCCGAAGTACGCGCCGCGCTCGAATCGCAATTCACGTAGGTCTGCGTGGTGCTGTCGTAAGTCGCGTGGATTGAGATGGTTTCCGCGTTCGCCGGGAGCGTCACCTTGGCCGTCCCGTCCTCGTTTTCTTCCACCCAGTTGTTGTGCGGAATTCTTTGGTGGTTGATGCGCACAATAAAATCATTGGTCGCGATTGGCTTGCCCGTGCGCCCGTCAATCATGCGCAACGTGATGACTTTCGGCGCGTCTGCCGACGGTGCGGCACTTGCGCCACAGAAAACGGGCAACAGGGTTAGAGATGCGAGGAGGGCGGAAAAGGGACGGGGCTTCATGCCCTTCCAGAATAGCCTGAAGCGGCTACCAAGTGGAGTACGGTTGGCCGTCGGAACCGTTCTCAGTGGAACCAGAGTGAACATCATCCACCCCCGGATCCGTCTGGTCCAGAGAATGCATGGCATCGCTCGTGTCCGTTACCCACGTAGTATCGCTGTGGGTGATTGGGTCCTCAGGGATTTTTTTGAGGTACCCCTCCTGCACCAGTTCGTCCAGCGACTGGGGGGCCCTCTGCTTATCCATCGTGTAGGAATCAATGGCCGAGCGGAGGACGTGGAGGTCTTCTCTTAAGACGGCTTCGCGCGCGAGCAGGACGGTGGTCTTGTAGCGGGGCACGGCGATCAGCAGCAGGATGCCGATGATGGCCATGACGATCATCAGCTCCACCAGCGTAAAACCCGCTTCGCGTTTTTGCATCATTCGCACCGAAAACCTCGCTAATCCTGCTTGCCCCGTGGCCCCCAAAAAATGCTCCGCGGACTCGAGCGTGCTACCAGTCAGAGTACTTTGTTCCGTCCAGGGCCGTTCCTTGAGACTTGGAATAGACATCGAACACAGATTGCCCGCCGTAGGAATCGGACGACGGATCGTCTTGCATCGAGTGCAGGCCCCATTCCGCTTTGCCAGTCATCGGGTCGATCGGAATCTTGCGCAGGAACTTCAGCTTCTTGCCCTGCACGTCGACGCCGTTGACAAGCGTCTCAAGATCGGGCGGGTAGTTCTGACTATCCACTTTGGTTTGGAATGCGTGCTGGTCNNGTGAATATAGTGATCGGGACCGCGGCCGAAGCAAGAATGGAGAGAATGGCTATGGTAACAACTAACTCGACGAGGGTGAGGCCGCTCTCCGAAGATTTGCATCGCATCCCACCCTTTCCGCAAAGAACGCTGAAAGGATGGGGCACCCGGCATTGCTGAGATTTGCGCCGATTACTCATCGAATTACTTCACCGTAATGCTTGCAGTGTTTCCCTTGCCCGGCAGGACGGTCTGGCCACTTGTAATGGCGGCTGCGCGGGTCATGGAGAGCGACGTCTGGCCCGATGCACGCGCCTGGAAGCTGAGAACGCACACCACGCCGGCACCGCTGACGCCGGCTGAGCCGGGCGGGCGGGCGGCGTTGATGGTGATGTTACCGGGACCATCGTCGCGATGTACCAGGGCGACCGCCTGGCCATCCCGACCGAGCAAGTCGCCGGGGTTCACGTTCACCAGCGAAAGACTCGCCGGGTCGTATTGGACCTGAATCGGAACGGAAGAGACGTCGGCGCCGCCGAGAAGAACGATCGGCACCTGGAACGTGGAACCGACAGCGACAGGCTGTGCGGGCGCATTGAACATCAGGGCCACGGTGCCGGCAGCTGCAACAGGCGCAGCGGGATGCGCAGCAGCGTTTTGAGCGGTTTGGCTATTGGCGTCGGCCGAGGCAGACATTTGGGCGAGCGCGGCGGGCGCAGCCGCCATTGCGCTTTGGCCCTGAACAACACCAAACGAGCGTGCTGCAGGCAAGCCGTGCTCCGCGCGGTTGGCGGGAACCGGGGTATTCGCGGCAGAGCCTTGGCCCGCGGGAAGCGGCGTCAAAGCTGGGGACGCTGACGCTGGTGCGGATTCGCTGGTAGCCGGGGTGTGGCGCAGTTCGATGGTCTGGCCGCCGGGGCCAGTATCGATGGTGCGCAGGTTCACCTGGTCAAGGCTCTGAGACCGGACCACATGGGGAACGACGAGGAAGACGAGTTCGTCGTCGTTGATGGTGTGGTCCTTCGATCCAAAGAGGTACTTCAGGATGGGGATGGAGCTGAGCCCGGGGATGCCGTTCCAGGAGACCATCTCCTGCTTATCCTGAATGCCGCCCAGAACGCTCGCTTCGCCCTCGCGCAGGCGAATNNACCTGGTCCACGACGCGTTGCGAAAGAATGGGCTCGGTAACGCCGCTGATAGTCACAGAGCCGCTCTGCGAGGTGACTTCGATCTTGATCTTGAGCGTGACGTCGTGGTCATAGTGGACGGTAGGCGTCATCTCGATGTTCACGCCGACGTCCTGGTACTGGAACTGGGTATTGACGAGTGAGCTGACGACAGCCGTCGCGGCGCCAGTTTGGTAAGAGCCCGTCGCAATTGGGATGCGCTCACCGATCTTCATAGTGGCTTTTTGCGCGTCGGTGGCGCGAATGCGGGGATTCTGGAGAATCTTGGTGTTCGAGTCGGTCAGCAGCAGGTTCGCCGTGGCCGCACCCACGGTGACAGCGAAATCCGTGGCCTTAAGGTGGGCAAGGTTATAGAGGTTCAGACCGCTGGTGGAGGTTGTGCTGCCGGTGGTTCCCGTGGTGGAACTGGTACTGGAGGTTGAGGTCGTCGATGCGGAAGGCGGCGTGAGCGCAATGCCAATGCTGGAGGGCCAGGCGATGCCCAGGGTGCGCTCCCAGTTCTTGCTCACCTCGAGAACTGCTATGTCGACGACGACTTCAGCGCGGGCCTTGTCTAGGTCGTTTACGAGCTTCTGGCAGAGGAGCAGCTCATCTGGAGTCCCGCGGACGACGATGGCGTTCTGGCTTTGGACCGCATAGACCTTCAGGTTGGCGCCNNTGAATGGCCTGCTCGTCGAGTTCGGTGCGCTTGGCGCGGCTGTTCTGCGCGACGAAGATGGTATTCTCCGTGATCGGACGCCAGAATGTGCCGGAAAGAGTACCGACTATGCGCAGCGCGTCGAGCAGATTCATGTTGGTGAGATCCACCTGGATGCGCTTGGAGGTGTAGTCGGGATCGAAGAGGACGTTGATGCCGGCAGCTTTACCGATGGCCTGGTAGATGACCTTGGCGTCTTCGGTGTAGTGCAGGGTTAGGGGCTCGTTGGAGATGGGCTTGAGCTCGACCGGGGCGCTCATGGTATCGAGTTCTTCCTGCGTGCCGGCCTCCTCCGGTAGGTTGTTCTCCGAGCCAGGGGGCGCAGCTTCGCCGTGCTTGAGACGCAATTTGGCAATCTCCTGCTGCGCTGCTTCGTCGCCGGGGTCGATCTCGGCGGCGTGAAGCAGTTCAACCAGCGCGCCCTGTTCATCGCCGGCCTGAACCAGCTTGCGTCCCTTGGTCAGGTGGACAGCAGAGTCGGTAACGCGCACGCGGGCAAGAGCTGTGCGTACGGCAAGGTCTTTGGGGGCCTTGGTTGCGGCCTGCTGGTACAGGTCGAAGGCCGTATCGTAATCCTCTTTGGCCTCTGCGTTCTCACC
>PMXB01000009.1 GCA_003165935.1 Acidobacteriaceae bacterium
GACCCATGGAATCAGCCCGGCACGGGCGTCTCTCCCGATCTGTCCGTCGGAGGAGGAACATTCACCCCACTCTTTCAAGGCCCCGGCGTCGGGATCGTCCTCTACGATCGAGCCTTCGACGTTTACCTAGGCGCTTCAGAAGACTGGGCGACCGGCCATCCCGCGATCGTGATTCGAACCTCTACAGATCTGATCCACTGGTCCGATCCCATCGGGCCGCCGATCGACGATGGTGCGCGCGCGGTCTCCTACTTCGCCATGCTNNGTACGGAGCCCGGGAAGAGCGGTTTCCAGTACGGGGTCTTCAAGGTCGTGAAAGTGAAGCTCGCGCCCAAATAATCGGCATCTACGCCCCAGAGCGGTCGGCGGAGGGCAGGTTTGAGGGGACGTTCTGTCTGGCCCCATGAATCCCGTCCGGTGTTTTCAGCCGTAGGAAGTGCGTTCGGCGCTATCGCTCCGTTGCTATCCTCCGCATTTCTTGCACCTGTAGTGCGGGTCACTCTCCGTTTTGGTTGTCGATGGCAAATGAAGCTCGGCGAGAAGGTGCTCGACCATCGGCTTATCTTTCAAAATGCATCTGTCTGCAAAAAACATAAACGTGGCTGTCTTTGTGTTGTAAACAACACGGCCCCGAGGATAGTCCTCGTATTCTGAGTCCCGCGGAGCGATTCGATTGCGTTGAAGAAACGACCATAAGTGTATGTGGTCCTCTTTGTAGTTCTTGAACTCCGCCGATTGTTCGGCGTCGTTGAGTGATTCACCGAAAACAAGCGGTTTGTTGTCGACCACCCAGAAGATGCCAACTTGCGGGGCATCAGCGTCCCTTAACCGTTTCCTGGCTTGTCCTCTTTCGTATATTTCAGCGAGCAACTTCCCTGCGTCGTTCTGTGTGAAATCGTCGTCGCTGCTCATAGAACCCCCGGTTGAATGACCTCTTCTGACCCTGTCAGAAATTCTTCAATTCAACTGTGAGCGGCTCTTTCTGATAATGCGCGATATGGAGGCTGATCGTGTCATTGCCGATGCGGAGAGCATTCTGGTCTTTGAAAGATTGCATCTTTTCTTCGAATTTTTCTCGAGTTTGAGCGCTGGCAAAACTCAGCGCAACCACGCACTCCATGGCTAGCTTGCACGGAATCTTGCCCCTAAACCCGATTATGTCGTTGTACCAGATCTCTCCCGATTGGGGCATCCGAAGCATTTTGAGCAAGGTCACCGAGTAGATGTAGGCTTGCTTGATAGCTTGGGCCTCCTCGTCGGGTCTCTTTAGTTCCCAAACGGAGATTCTTGTCCCCCTGCCTGTTCCCCTTCGTGCAAGGATGTCTATGTTTCCATGACTATTTTTTCGGAGTTGCGGTATTCCTGTATGCCCCGATATTGGAACGGGAAGCTGAAATGGAAGGCCTCCAAGGGTTACGGGCTGTATTCCTCGTAATGTCCCGTTAAACTTGCTTCCAGTCCGATTTTTCATGTGCTGAAGGATCTCGGACTCAATCCGATGTTCTTCGTTGACGGAGGAGTGATATTCACGATGCTCCAGACTTCGGAAATGTCTCCGGAATTCCTTGGCTTCAACGTTTCTCCAAGGGTATTCCCTCGGCAACAAAGTCATTCCGAAGCGGCGATTCGCTACGGCGTGTTCCTTCGAAATGCAGATGTAGACACCATCGCTCTTTACGCGCAGCATCGCGACTTCTTGCCCAAGATACCTCACGGAGAAGGGACACCGCCTGTCTATCGCATTCGAATAGGAAGTGTAGATAATTAACGGATACCATTGATAAAACTTCTGCCTCGCTGGCCCAAGCGAATCTTTCGCCTTTTTAAGTTTCACCGCCCACCCCGCAGCTATTTTCCCTGCGCCCTTAGCCCATTCGTGTTCAATTTGCTCCAGTAGATTCACAATATCCCTCTCATACCATCAAATGGAAAACGGAACACCATCTGTTGCCATCTCAACGTTTGAAAACAATTCTTCGAATCCCCCTGGAGACTCGGTATGCACCGGTATCAGCATCTTGGGTTTGAGCGCTTCAGCAAACCTCTTTAGGTCCTCTATTGGCGCATGCCCGCTAGTGTGGGCGTAAACGAAGTTGACTCCCGAGTCGCTTCGGTAAGCGGAGATTTCGTCACTGCCAGATTGGCCCGCGTGCTTCCCGTCGATATAGCCGAGCCATTGCGAGTAGATAACATTGACGGGGTTCTCGGCGTTCTTGAATTTATTGATCCGACGAAAGTCGGACATCTTGCCGAAGTAGAGGAACGATTCAGGGGTTGCGTACAGTTCCTTGGGCATGACTCTGTGGCCATAAAGTCGGTTCCGAAAATCTCCAAAGTATTCTGGGTTAGCCTTGAGACTTTCGTCGTGGCCGTATTTGGCGAATACTCTTATCTCGCGCCAGTCCATGGCTGGCGTGTTTTCAGTGACCTGCCGGAGCTGTTCGAGCGCCCATGCGGTGTAGATGTCGATGACGAGGAGCTTGCCGGCACGTCTGCACGCCCGAAAGGCGGAGACGATGCGGTCGATGTTTTGCGAGGACGCAAGCAGGAACGATATGTTCTTCTGCTGTCGAATTGTCTGGAAGACTGTTTCTTCGACTGCCGTCTCGTCGGGAAAAAGGTCGTTATTGCGATGCAACATGGTGCCTTCGAGGAAGAGGACATCGATGTCGCGAATCGGGCGCTTCACGAGATTCTCGAAGAGTATTCCCTTTCGGCCATGTGAGCGAAGATCGCCGCTATAGAACAATCGCTTGCCTTCAGCTTCGATGAGAAAGGCGTAGGCATCGGGGGCGGAGTGGTCGACGAGATAGGGCGTAATGGTGAAATCGCCTATGGTAAATGGCCGCCAGGCCTTGAAGTCGTGGAAGTCGAGCGCGTATCTATCTTCGCCGAGGAATACTCGTGGAGCATCGATCAAGCTGCGGGCCAGTTTGCCGATGTAGACCGGAGTACCAGCCGGCAGTGAACCCATCAGGCCGAAGTGATCTTGATGTGAATGGCTGACCAAAAGCGCGTCTACGATAAGCTTCGACAGGTCTACGGGCTGACTGTCGGCGCTGAGGGGAAGTCCGGCATCGAGAAGTATGCTGGTTTTTCCGGATGAAAGCTGAATGCAGGTTCCGCCAATTTCATGGCTGCCTTTATGAATTGTGACTTTCATTGCCGCCCAGATCGGGCCAACCCTTTCTTGCCTTGATGGAACAGCACCGCACACAATTCAGCCGTTTGATGGGGCAACCTGCACCGACTGCCATGGCGCAAGTTGCGGTTGAGGTCACAGCAGTTCATCTCTGAAATCGCGCACTAATAGTACCGGGCACGGAGTTTCAGAGAAATACGTCTTTATGGGGAGATCCAGAAGAACAAGGGAATAAAGAAACCTGGGGACAGGCTACAACCCGCCCAACCGCCGATCC
>PMXB01000358.1 GCA_003165935.1 Acidobacteriaceae bacterium
TGCCGAAGTGCTCAAAGAGCGGAACTTCCTTGGTGTAAAGCTTCACCCGGCGCACTAGATTGGGCGAGAAGCGGTTGAGAAACTTGACGACTCGTTCGTAGTCGTCCTGCGAGTCCACCCAGATCGAGGAGAAGTTCTCGCTTACCTGGTCGCGCAGGATGCGCTCGATAAGTCCTGTATCGTGGAAAATCAGCGCCGGGGATTTCGAGTCGTCGGAGCGCTTCTTGATGTCGGCCCAGGAATTCAGCAGGAAGCGCAGGTCGGTACGCAGTTCCTCTTCCGATGCGCCTTCTGCAGCGGTCCTCACAATGAAGCCGCCGCTGGCGTCGCCGCGCTCGCTGATCAGAATCCGCTTCAACCGCTGTCGCTCTTCGTCGGAGGCGATCTTGCGGCTCACGCCCACGTGGGTAACAGTCGGCATGAATACAAGGAACCTTCCGGGCAGCGCAATGTGGCTGGTGATGCGAGCACCCTTCTTGGCGATCGGCTCCTTTGCAATTTGAACCAGGATCTCCTGGCCCGGCTTGAGCAGATCGCTGATGATCGGCAGATCGGAAGTCTGCATCGAGCGCCGCGAAGGTCCGCCACGTCGATTGTTCTGGCCGCCCCGCTCGGGCCTACTGTCGCGTCCGCCGCGGCGTCCGCGTCCGCCGCGGGCATCCCGGTCTGAGCGTTGGCGTGAGCCCTCGCCGGTTCCGGGAGTGGGTTGACCAACAGCAAGCGCCTCTTCTTCTTCATCTTCATCGACGCCGTCTTCCTCGTCGCCGATCTTCCCATCGAAGTTCATTTGGATGCGATGGTCGAGATGCGCTTCCTGCAGCAACTCACCCAAATCGCCTGTTCTCATCGAGGGTGGAAGTGTCTCCTCCTCGTATTCATCCAGATCGTGCTCGTCTGCTTTTCCGTGATGGTGATGAGGAGCGTCGAACTCTTCCTCCTCGATCAGCTCTTCTTCGATGTGGCCACTGCCCGGAGCATACGACGAAACAGCAACAGGGGCAGCTGGCTTCGGCTCGGGAACCGGTGGAGCGGGCTCTTCCTGCTTCTTCTTCCCACCCAGGCCAAAGAGCCGGAAGCCCGTTGGTGCCGATGGATCGACATGGTGCGAGGCGGACCCGTCAGTAATCTCTTCAGCAGATTCGTGTGCGGCACGTTGTGCAGGCGTCTCTTCGGAGTGCAATGCCTCCTCGTGGGAAACTGCATCTTCGTGCGCTACCTGATCCGCGCTGCCTGCGGTCGAAGACGTCTCGCTGGTCTCTTCTGTTTCCTCGAAGTCGAAGTGCTGCTCTTCGCTCACGGAATGCAGATGGGCAGCCTGAAACTCTTGCTCAGTGGCTTCCGCGCGCTCCTGCACGAGTTCCTGCTCTTCGATGCCGTCCGGGCTTGCGCTGCTTTGTGCCGGTTCGGCGGGTTCAGTCCGGGTTTGGGTCTTTGGTTCTGCCTGCGCCTGCCGATGGCGCGAAATCGATTCGCCTGGGAGCAGCCCGCTTCCGTCCCACTCAAATGGACCCTCCACAAGCGAGGCTGGCTTGAAGTTGCTTGCGGGCCGGGGAGCTGCTTCCTGAATCGGCTTGGGAGCTTCAATCTCCGGTGTCGCGCCGTACTTGCGCAGCGACTCGCCGGGAAGGACAAACGGAGTTTCCGTTTGGCCGCCGCGTGGTTCGCGACTTCCGCGTGAGCCAAAGGAGGCTCGATCTGGCCGGGATTCGCCCCATGGTTCGCTACGGGATTCCGTCCGCTCAGATTCCGCCCGCTCACTCGATGCAGCCTGGAACTGACTCGCAGCCGGCGATTCCTGTACGGGCTCGACAGCACCCTCGCCTGCCTGACCCGAACCAGCCCGGTTCTCGTCGGAACCTGCAAGGCCGCGGCCACCACGTCGGCGACGCCGGCCACGCCAGCGCTTTCCTCCGGTCGCCCCAGACTCATCCCCGCCCGCCTCGTGTTCCGAGTCCGAATCGGACTCGATCACAATTCCGGAACTCGCTGGCTCGCCAGGAGCTTTCTGTGGCCGTGCTTCCTGACGCTGTTCTGCTGGCTGACTGTTCCGGCCTTCGTTCCGCCGTCCGTTCCGGCCACTGTCCTGCTCTGGACTGGCTTGACGATGCACTTCGCGCGGAGGCGTTGCAGCTCCACTTGCCGAAGCCTTTTCAAGCTCGTCTGACTCTTCAGGGTCTTCGAGTTCGAGGAAATCGGTTACATAAAGGAACGCGTCGCGTTCCAGGCCTACGTCCACAAATGCGGACTGCATGCCGGGAAGTACCCGTGTTACGCGGCCGTTATAAATGGAGCCCGCGAGTGTGTACTCGTTTTCGCGTTCGTAGTAGATTTCCGCGAGCTGATCGTCTTCAAGAATTGCAAGCCGCGTCTCATGCGGCGTGCTGGAAATACAAATCTCTTTTGCCATCGTACCTTTCCGTCCGGCTGCGATTGGCGGCCGGGAACTGGGGCAAGGCGGGATGGAAAGAATCGAGAGCGGAAGGGTGGGGAATAAGCGGAAGGGATGACCTGCGGCCGGCTGTCAGGCTGGCGACCGTGTGGCAGGCTTCCCAAATGGGAGGCAAACCGCGCCGAATCTCCTGCGCAAAAAGCTCGAAGTACCTTGAGGTGCAGCTATCCAAATGCAGAGAGTTTGTGGCCTCCCGGTGCGGGGCCGTTAAAGCCATGGGGGGCGAACTGCATTGAAGCGCGGTGCGGGCAACATCCAGTTGCACGCAATTCTCCGCGCAGGCAGTATCGCTCAAACTCCGCAAATCCCTCATCGCCCCTCTCCAACGGTCTTCTGTTGTAAGGGCGGTGTGGCTTTCCCATCTCTGCGTGCTCATGAACCCAATCCTGCCGGGCTCGAGATCCATCCGGACCTGGCCGGCTAAATGCTTGAATCCTGGACTCTTGCCAGCCGCATCTTTCTGATGCGCGGCAAGAGGTAAACCTGTGTTTCCGCGCTCCCCGGCAAGCGAATCCACCGCCTCGGCAAGGGAACTTTCAGTTAACAAACCGGCGCATGCGGACGTTCATCGCCACACCCAGCGCCAGGAATGTGAACAACACCGAAGACCCGCCGTAACTCATTAACGGCAAAGGAATTCCGGTGACTGGCATGAAGCCAATGACCATGCCCACGTTGACCGAGATCTGAAAGGTCAACACAGCCACGAATCCCATGATAATCAAGGAACCGGACAGGTCTGCGGCTGTTTGAGCGTTTTGAATCAAACGCATCAATATGAAAAAGTATAGCAGCAGCACGATAACCGCGCCGACAAACCCGTGCTCCTCGCCAAAAGCGGCAAAAATGAAGTCCGCATGGGGAATCGGCAGGAAGTCCCCCTGCGTCTGGCTGCCCTTGGCTTCCCCCTTGCCCCATATACCGCCTGAACCCACGGCGATCAGCGATTGCCGAATCTGGTAGCCGGCACCCTTGGGGTCGCTGTTGGGGTCAATGAAGCTGGTGAGCCGCGCTCTCTGGAAGGGCTTCAGTATCTTCCCGCTGCCCAAAACGCCGCCAACCAGCGCAATGCTGCAGACTGAAAGAATCAATGCCTGGCGAACGTTAATGCCGCCCAGGAAAAGCCCTGCAATCAGGATCGGGATGTATGTGAGGCTGGTTCCAAGGTCAGGCTGAATCAGCACAAGTACCATCGGCGCGCCCAGCATCGCGAAAGCCTTGAAGATGTCTCGCCAGGTGAGCGACCGGCCGCCGAGGTTGGCAAAGTATCGCGCAACCGCCAAAATCAGGATCAGTTTCACCCACTCTGACGGCTGGAAGAGCATGGGGCCGAACTTGATCCAACGCTTACCGCCAAGGGCCTTATGGCCGAAGAGCTTCGTCGCTACCAGCAGTAGCATGAAGAAGCCGTAGAACCAGGGTGTCCAGTCGAGCATGCGGTGATAATCGACCTTGGCGAAGATAAACATAGCCAGCAGCCCGCCGGCAATATAGAGCATCTGCTTGGTGTGGAAGCCCACGTACTTTGTGTGCAGGGTAGCGGAATAAATCTCCAGCACAGAGAGCGAGCAGAGCAGCAGGATCGCCGCCAGCAGTGGCCAGTCGAAATCGCGAAAGCTCAGGAATCTGCGCATGCCCTACTGTCCGCCCCGCGGATCATTTGCTTTGCCCGACGAGACGGCCTGCTCAACCGGCTTACGTGCCTGTTCGTCCAATTTGACCGCCCGTGCTCCCATCTTGGCATTTAGTCCTTTTGATAGCGGCTTTGTGGAGTTCCCGCTCACCCCTGGCCTGGACACTGGCAGATTTGCGGCTTTGGCCGTCAAAATGTCCCCATGATCGATATAGAAATGTCCAGCGTTCAGGCGGGTTGCATCGGCATTCGCTCCTTTGCCCGAAGGAGGTAAAGGCTGGGTCCAAACAGCTCCCACTTCTGTCGGCGCAGACTGCTTCGATGGAGCCAGATTATTCGCAATCCGCCGCTGCTTCTCGATGTAGGCTGCAACGACTCTGGCACCGATGCGGGCGGGGTAGTAACTGAAGCCGCCGTTCTGCCAAAGGACGGCGACCACCAGTTCAGGATTGTGCGTTGGCGTAACGCCCACAAACCAGACATTCGGGTTCGTGACGCGGCCCTTGCTGGTTTTGTCCAGCGCCTCATGGCTCATCACCTGCGCGGTTCCGGTCTTGCCGCCAAAATCGATCCCTGGCAAGCCATCCGCGCCCGCGGTGTGGTACAAGCCGGGCTGGGTTACCTGGTACATGCCAGCGGTAATGGTTTGCCAATTCTCAGGGTCGATGGGGAGATTCGCTTCGCCAGACCCAGGAAAGTCTTCCTGCAGCGACTTGCGGAAATCGGCCGGAAGTTGATCGGGAGACACCACATGCGGCCTTACCAAATGTCCGCCGGATGCTATGCCGCCAATGATTCGCGCCAGTTGGATTGGCGTTGCCTCCACGGCTCCCTGGCCGATCGCGACGTCGAGCGTCTCGTCCGGGTACCAGCGATTGTGGTAGGTCTTCATCTTCCACTGCGCGCTCGGCATCAGGCCGGCCTGCTCGCCGGGGAGATCAATTCCTGTCTTTTGCCCGTAACCGAAGGCCGTCGCGTACTTCGCAATCCGGTCAATCCCCAGCCTGTCTCCCAACTGGTAGTAGTAGGTGTCGCAGGAGAAGGGAATCGCGTTATGAATATCGACTGCTCCGTGATGTTCGTCGCAATGGTGAAAGAAGCCGTAGGGCCCCCATCCTCCTGTACAGTTCACCTTCAGGGTCTGAGCGATCCCTTCTTGCAGTCCCGCCACCGACATTAGAATCTTGAACGTTGATCCGGGCGCGAGCTGGGCCTGGATTGCCTTGTTCAGCAGAGGATGATCCGGGTCGGTGATCAGCTTGTTCCAGTCGGTGCGGTTGATGCGGATGGAGAAGGCATTCGGGTCGAAGCTGGGGCGGGAAACGAGCGCCAGAATCTCTCCGTTGCGCGGGTCCATCGCCACAATCGCGCCGTTGCGATCGCCCAGGGCAAGCTCAGCTGCCTTCTGGAGATCGTTATCGATGGTCAGCTTCAGATCTGTTCCCGGTGTCGCGTGCTGTACGCCCAGATAGCCGACCTCGCGACCGTGGCTGTCCACGATCACGTCGCGTGAGCCGTCCTGCCCGCGCAAGAGCTTGTCGTATGTCTCTTCCACGCCTGCCTTGCCCACTACGTCGCCTGGGTTGTACCACGCGTAGCGGCTTTGGTTCAGGTCTTCTTCGCTCACCTCGCCCACATACCCAATGATGTGCGAGGCGAATCCGTCGCGAGGATAGAGCCGCCGCTCCTCATCGATCGTCTCCAACTCCGGCAGTTCGTTGCGATGTGCCTCAATAAATGCGTCTTCGTCGGCGGTTACATCCTGCTTGATGGGGATTGGCTGATATGCCGGGGATGCCCGATAGTGGCGTAGCGTTGCTCGCAGTTGATCAACGTCCAAATGCAGCCCGCTGGCAATCATCGGAAGGTCCGCGTCGACGTTCTTGCTTTGCTCCCTCACCAGGAAGCACGAGATCGAGGGGTAATTGTCAACGATGATCCGCCCTTCGCGGTCGAAGAGCTTCCCGCGTGGCGCCAGTACTGGTTCCTTGCGAATGCGGTTCTGCTCCGCCTGCAGGCGATAATCCTCCGCGTGCAGAACTTGCAGGCGCCACAGCCCGGCCGCCAGCGCCAGCATCAGCGCCAGAATGCAGTATTGCACCACCGCCAGCTTCACACTGGGGGGTTTTTCTCCGCGGCTGAACTTAATAGAATCCATCGTCACCTGAGCCCTAGCTTAGTCCCAATTCATATTCCCCATACATTTGGTACGCCGCGTCGCTGTCATTGCATTTTCCCCGTGTACAAGGCATGCCATCCTGGTTGCGACTTGCTCGCTTTGCATTTCTAGTCCCTGATCTGAAGACGGTCCAAAAGTGGAAACGTAAGAACGGCAATTACAGAATTGCCAATGGCCTTGAAAAGTTCGATCAGCCAGCTCCACTCCAGTTCCATGCCGAGCAGGAACCGATAAACGAATACATAAATTACGCTTGCCAGGATCGAGAGCAGAAAGCTGAGCAGCAGCCGCACGGTGAAGTTTTCGACATCGATGCGTACGCCGACCGACGCCGCCAGAAACCCAACCACTGTCTTCGCGATCCCGTTGACCCCGATCGCGTGGTGCGAGAGCGCATCCTCAAACAGGCCCATCGAGGCACCCATGAAAGTGCCCTGAATGGGACTGCGCCTTCCCAGCGCAAAATAAACCGTGACCACCAGCGGCAGATCGAACCATGCAAACCTGCCCAGGACGCGCGGCAGCCAAGCCTGCAGCACAAGCGCGACCAATGGCACCAGTCCGTAAACCAGGCTCGGGTAGCGGCGGATCTCCAGATCGCGGCGATACGTGGCGCTGAGCACGGCCATCAGGGATTCCTCCGCGGCGTGTTCGATTGACCAGCTTTTGCCGGGGCAGAAGATGCTGGTTTGGCTGTCGGTTTCTCGCTGGGCTTACCGCTACCCCCTATTTGGCCGGGATGCTTGCCCTCTGGAGCCGCCTTGGGCGTCTGTTCCTGCGGCGCAGTGGAGTCCGTTGCGGTCGTGCCGTCTGCTATGCCCGGCGTGAACCGGTCAGGGTGCAAGGCCCGCGGCGGGTTCGTCACGGGATTTGGATTGGATGAGTCATGGAGCGGCTGCTGATCCGGCGGTAAATTTGGATCGATCAAACCAGGCAGGTGTTCGGCCATCATCTCTGAAGCCTTCTGCTGATCCCTGGCTTGTTGTTCGCGGACCTGCTCATCGTGAATAGCGGCGGCTTCAGGACCTTTCAGCGTTTCGCTTGTTGCAATTTCATGCTGATCTGCCGGCGAGAACCGCGGCTCAGTTGAAGTCACAACCAGCACCTCATCCAGCCGGTCCAGATGGGCCGACGACTTCACTGCGACGATGATGAATCCATCTCGCTCAGGATCGCGGACTACCTTTTCCACCGTCCCCACCGGCAGCCCCCGCGGAAAGATCTGGTCGCCCCCGGAGGTTAGCACTCTTTCACCGGGCTGAATGCGGTTGTCCGCCAAAATGCCGACAATCTCCGGCTGGCCGGCCGCGTTTCCGCGCAAGATGCCGCGAATCCTCGTCGTTCCCAGAATTACGCCCGCACCGCTGGTTGGATCGTTGATCGCCAATACCTGTGAAGAGTGCGGAAACACATCGCGAACCTTGCCCACAATGCCGTCGGGCGTGATCACGGCCATGTCCCGGTCCAGGCCTTCGCCCGCACCTTTGTCGATGTAGAACACGCGCGACTGGTCGCTGCCGCTCGAGCCAAATACCTGCGCCGCCACAGTCTTGTAGATGTACTTCTCCTGGAATCCGATCAGGCCTTGAAGTCGCTGACCCTGGCGCGCGTCTTCGAGCATCGAGGCTTGCTCCAACCGAAGCCGGTCGATGGTCTTCTGCAACTCCTGGTTCTGCTCCCTCACATGGCGCAGATCGATGTAGTTCTGCCAAAGCCCCCCGATGCCCAGTTTGGAGCCGTGTATCGCACGCTCCGCCGGAGAAACCAGCGCATTCGCCCAAAGACGGATTAGGCGAACGCCGGGCCCGTCCCCCGGGTCCAGCTTGCCTCGTCCATCGCCTATGCGCCTCACCTGCACGGCGAGCCCGATGATCTGCGCCAGCAGGACTGCCAGGAGCACGACCAGGTTCCGATAGCGGACGAAGAACGATTCCATAAAAGCCAGTTGTCGGGTGTCAGTTCTCAGTTGTCAGTAGCAGGTGCGAAATCACCAGGAGTTCCGATGCATCTCAATAAAAGCTTTGTTCTCAGGGCGGGTTACCAACGGTGGGCCAATCGCTAGCCACCGTCGGCTCCGTCGCCATTGAGAGCTGACAACAGATCACTGACAACTATCTCAATCGATCTTGATTTTGCGAAGCAGGCGGAAGTCAGACAGCATCTTTCCGGTGCCCAGAACTACCGAGGCAAGTGGATCGTCCGCCACGGAAACAGGCAGGCCGGTCTCCTCGCGGATACGCTTGTCCAGATTCTTGATCAAGGCACCGCCGCCAGTGAGCACAATGCCGCGATCACTGATGTCGGCAGAGAGTTCCGGCGGCGTCCGCTCTAATGCCACGCGAATCGCGTTCATGATGACGGCGATGCACTCGCCCAGCGCCTCGCGAATCTCGCTGTCATCGATGGCGATGGTCTTGGGGACGCCTTCAATCAGGTTGCGCCCCTTGATCTCCATGGTTAGCGGTTTGTCCAGCGGGTAAGCCGAGCCGATCTCCATCTTCACCGCTTCAGCCGTGCGCTCGCCAATCAGGAGGTTGTACTTGCGCTTCAAATAGTTGGTGATCGCTTCGTCCATCTGGTTGCCGGCCATCCGCACCGATCGCGAATAGACAATGCCGGAGAGAGAGATGACTGCGATATCCGTAGTTCCGCCGCCGATATCGACGACCATGTTGCCGCCGGGTTCCGTGATTGGCAGCCCTGCGCCGATAGCAGCTACCATCGCCTGCTCCACCAGGTACACTTCGCTGGCCTTGGCCCGATAAGCAGAATCTTCGACCGCGCGTTTTTCCACCTGGGTAATTTCAGAAGGCACACCGATGACAATCCGAGGGTGCACCAGCATCTTGCGGTTGTGGGCNNCCGGGGGTGCGGCCCAGCATCTCTTTGGCTTCCTTGCCTACTGCTTCTACTTCGCCTGTGTTCTTGTTAATGGCCACAATGGAGGGCTCGTTTACCACAATGCCTTTGCCGGCAGCGTAGACGAGCGTGTTGGCGGTTCCCAGATCGATGGCCAGATCACTGGAAAACATACTGAAAAGCGAGCGCAGGCCGTGCGATCGCGAGGAGCGCGAAGGATAACCGTTCAATGACATTGGAGAATTGAATCTACCTCAGGATTAATTGTACGGCCATCGAGCGACGCCGCAAAAAAAGCCCTGAAAGCCCCTTGTTTAGAGCGCCGAAGTAGTAAATGGTGCGGTAAACTCAGGTGTTTCCCGGCGAGACAAGCGGCGCATGACCGCTCCGTCAGTGCCCGGTATTCGTCGGGTTTTGCCGGAAATTCGAGGGAATCCTATGAC
Organism: Acidobacteriaceae bacterium; assembly: GCA_003165935.1. Classification (GTDB taxonomy): domain Bacteria; phylum Acidobacteriota; class Terriglobia; order Terriglobales; family Acidobacteriaceae; genus Telmatobacter. The sequence goes on from PMXB01000358.1 coordinate 9,564, forward strand.
GCCCCCCACGTTTCACAATCTGATTGGCGGCCAGTGGCTGCCTGCTGCCAGCGGCAAGACCATTCTCAACCTCAATCCTGCCGACCACACCGACGTAGTTGGCGCCTTTCCCGCCTCGCACGCCGAGGATGTGGACCTCGCTGTTGCGGCCGCACGGAGGGCCTTTGCCAAGTGGCGGCTTGTTCCGGCCCCCAAACGCGCTGAAATCCTGGTCCGGGCAGGGAACATCCTAGTCCAGAACAAGGAAAGATTTGCCCAGGATATGACGCGAGAAATGGGCAAAGTGCTGGCGGAGACCCGCGGCGATGTCCAGGAGGCAATTGATGAAGCATTTTACGTTGCGGGCGAAGGACGCCGGCTTTTTGGGGTAACCACGCCGAGCGAACTCGAAAACAAATTCGCCATGAGCGTGCGCATGCCGATTGGTGTTGTCGGCTTGATTACGCCGTGGAATTTCCCCATGGCGATTCCAAGTTGGAAACTCTTTCCCGCTTTGGTTGCGGGCAATACCTGCGTGATCAAGCCCGCTACCGACACGCCCCTCTCCACCTACAACCTGGTTCAGGCGCTGGTCGATGCGGGACTGCCTCCAGGCGTGGTGAATCTTGTTTGCGGCACAGGGTCAGCCGCCGGTGCGGCGCTCGTCGAGCATCCCTACGTCCGCGCCATCAGTTTTACCGGCTCAAGCGAAGTGGGCTCGCGCGTCGCGCAGAGAGCGGCTGCCACATTCAAGCCAGTCTCGCTCGAAATGGGCGGCAAGAACGCGCAAATCGTGATGAACGATGCCAACATGGATCTAGCCCTTGAGGGGGCGCTTTGGGGCGCGTTCGGAACCACCGGCCAGCGCTGCACGGCCACCAGTCGCATCCTGCTACAGAGCGGCATTGCCAAAGAGTTTACTGCGGAGTTTGTGGCCCGCGCCAAAAGTTTGAAGGTCGGCAACGGCCTGGATGCGTCCGTGCAGGTGGGCCCGCAGGTGAATGCGGCCCAGATAGAAACTTCTCAGCGCTACGTCGAGATTGCAGTGTCAGAAGGAGCGCAAGTGCTCACAGGTGGCCAAGCGCTCATCGAAGGGCCCTACGCGCTCGGAACATTCTTTGAGCCAACGGTTCTCGGCGGAGTGCGGCCGTCGATGCGGGTCGCGCGGGAAGAGGTGTTTGGCCCCGTCGTCTCTCTCATGGAGTTTGACACCTTTGAGCAAGCCGTCGAGATCGCCAACTCCATCGACTACGGCCTGTCGACCGCGCTGTATACGAAGGACGTGAACCGCGCCTTCACTGCGATGCGCGACCTCGAGGCGGGCATCACATACATCAACGCGCCCACCATCGGCGCTGAGGTTCACCTTCCCTTCGGCGGAGTCAAGCATACCGGCAACGGCCACCGCGAAGGCCTCGGCGCAATTGAGTTCTTCACTACGTGGAAGGCCGTCTACGTGGACTACTCGGACAAACTTCAACGAGCGCAGATCGACAACGCAGACTGAGTGGTGCCGCGCATTGTGATCTCGAATGTTGTTCAATCAAATCGACTCCACCCCCTCCATCTTCGTCCTCACTTCTGCTGTAATGCTCTCGATTTCGGGATAGGGGTTGCCACTCTCGATCACAGGCAACTCTTCAAGAAGCTCGGGGTAGGGCGTCACCTCCACACCGTGGAACGACGGAAAGCCGATTGAGTCGGCCAGACGGCAGGAAACATTGATGAGCGCAGCCATGTCCCATTCATCAGATTTCTGCCTCGGGTGGTGATGCTGCGCGACGATGGACTCGAATGCAACGGGCAGGTTCCAACTGGCCACCAGTTCGGCTCCCACCTCGCAATGATCGTATCCAAATGCCTCGCGTTCAAGCGGCAAAATGCTCGACGACGTCCCCTTGTGCTTGCCGAGAAGGAAAACGTACTCCTTCGGTTCCAGAACCGCAAGCGCAAGGCGGCCGAGGTCGTGTAGAACGGCTCCCGTGAATGCCAGATCTTTGTCCAGATCCGTTTGCGGAGCGAGTGTCTCGGCAATCAGCCCGCATGCCAGGTTGTGCTTCCACATGTCGCGCATCACCGGCCGGCTGAGCGCGTCGCCCAGAAACGATCGCATCGCCACTGTCAGTGCGATGCCTTGGAGATTCTTCGCCCCCAGCCGCGATACAGCTTGCGCGATGCTAACCGCAGGTACGCGCGGCGCATACCACAGAGAATTTGCTATCCGCAGCACTTCAGCAGAAAAAGCCGGGTCAGAGGAGATCAGCGAACTCACTTGCGCAAACGGTGTTTCCTCGTTGTTTACGAGCTTCATCACGCGAATAGCAATCTGCGAGAACGGGCAAAGGCTGAAATGGGCCCACGGAGCCTGTGTATTTCTTTCCGAATCAACCGCATGAGCATGCATCATCCGAGTCACCTCTCCGTTGGCCGTGCGTCGGCCTCTGAATAAAAACCAATGCAGAGTGCGCATCATTTGCTTTTGGCTTTCCCGCGAACGGGCTTAGAAGTGCGGGCGGAAATCAGCCAGCAGCCCTGTTGGAGCAAATCGGCTGAAGAGTCGCCCTTCGAGGAGAGTGTTCGAATTCCGTACACCGCCGTGGGCTTGGTACTTCCGCCTTCGGGTCTTCCAAAGCGGAGGTCGTTTCGATCCGGCTCCGGCCGAGTTGTGGGCATGTCAGCTGCCTGTGTTCATCTCAGGGCTCGTCGCCTTCCAGCACATCCCGCAACGCAAAGCTGGTCTCAAGGCGCGTGACGCCCGGAAGCCGCGAGAGTTCCTTTTGATGCAGGCGTCCATAGTCATCGATTCCTGAGACGCGAACCACCAGCATGTAGTCAAAGTGCCCGGCCATCAAATGGCAACTGGTGATGCCTTTGCAGCGACGGACCGCCGCTTCAAACGCTGCGAGTACGGCGGCCGACTGCCGTTCGAGCGAGACGCGGATGAACACCGTCATACGCTTGCCCAGGAGCCGATCGTCCACCAGGGCGCGATAGCCGCGAATTGCACCCGTCGCCTCCAATGCCTGGATACGCCGAGAAGCTGCTGACGCAGACAACCCAACGGCCTCGCCCACCTCGAAGTTGGTCGCCCGCCCGTGGCGTTCGAGATGGCGGAGGATCGCCTCATCCAGTTCGTCGAGTCCGCCCACTTCGTTCGTCACTGATGGTGATTCGTCCTGTTTTAGGCTTTCTTGCGTCAAGTTGTGCGCAAGACTGCTATTTTTGTCGCGTTTCGTGCTCATGGCTGCCTTATATCACAAACTTTGCAAACATTGACATCGCAAAGCGCCGTACGATCATTCCAGTTGAAAGCGAATCTTGCCCGGCGCCGAGCAGCCCTCCCCAGCTTCATTTTGGCGCCGGGCCGTTCTTTGCTCCTCGCTTCGCATATTCGGCGTCCAATCCAATTAAGGAGGGCCAGTCATGATCGTCGGAGTTCCCAGAGAAATCAAAGACAACGAGGCCCGCGTAGGGGTCACCCCGGCGGGGGCAAAGGCCCTTGTCGAATGCGGTCACACTGTTCTGGTGGAAACTCGGGCTGGCGCACAGTCCAGTTTTGACGACGCGGAGTATCAGGACGCCGGCGCAGAGATTGTTGGTGATGCCGGCTACGTCTGGGGCAAATCCGAGATGGTTGTCAAGGTCAAGGAGCCGATCCAAAGCGAGTACGTCTATTTTCGCGAAGGGCTCGTGCTCTTTACCTATCTGCACCTTGCGCCGCTTCCAGGGCTTACGGAAGAGCTGCTGCGCAAAAAGGTAATTGGAATTGCATACGAAACAGTGCGCGATCGACAGGGAACTCTGCCGCTGCTTACGCCAATGAGCGAGGTCGCGGGACGGATGAGCGTTCAGGTTGGCGCTACCTATCTCGAAAAGGAGCGCGGTGGCCGCGGAATCCTGCTTGGTGGCGTTCCAGGCGTTCCACCGGCGCACGTCTGCATCATCGGCGGTGGCATTGTGGGCACCAACGCCGCGCGCATCGCCCTCGGCTTTGGTGCAAAGACCACCATCATCGACGTGAATCTCAATCGTCTACGCGAACTCGAAGACATATTCGGCGGCCGTCTCTACACGCTGGCTTCTAACAGCTACAACCTCGGTCAAGCCACTCGTGAAGCAGACCTGGTTATTGGCGGAGTGCTTATCCCCGGCGCTACGGCGCCCAAGATCGTGACCAGATCCATGGTCAAGGCAATGAAGAAGGGCGCGGTCATTGTGGATGTTGCCATCGACCAAGGTGGATGCGTCGAAACCGCCCATCCAACTTCACATTCCAACCCCAGCTTCGTCGAGGAAGGCGTAGTCCACTACTGCGTCACCAATATGCCCGGCGCGGTGCCGCACACCTCAACGCTTGCGCTCACCAATTCGACGTTTCCTTATCTTCTGAGGCTTGCGAATCTCGGAGCTCGCGAGGCTCTCAACCGCGACCCAGGCCTTGCCCAAGGGCTCAACACCTGGTTGGGCCTGCTGGCCCATCGGGGTGTTGCCGAGAGCCAGGGCAAAGAGTGGACTCCGGCGGCCAACCTCATCGCGTAGACCGCCCACGCATAAGGCATGCTGTTTTTGCTACGATTGGGTGCTGAGATCGCATGCGATCACGGGCCTGCGCGTAAGGTCTGCATGGAAACTGCGCGAAAGCGGTCAGGCCAGGAATCCCAGGGCCGCTGCCGCGCTGAGGTTGAGCACTGAGGTCCAGACTTACCCGATGAATCAGCATGTTCCGCAAGGCAACGAACCACTTACAGGCTTGCGCACACCGCAGGAGGGCAGCGCTGCTGTTGCGGCCGTCCAGCGACGTTTGCGTTCGTCTTCGCGTGCGTGGGTTTTCCGTGTTGCTGGCGTCATTTGCGCCATCGCCAGCGCTTTCATTGTCGTGTCGGGACTTGTATCCGTGCTCGCGGCGCATGAGCCGGAGTCCATCCTTATCGACTATCCGCTGAAGGGCTCGATTTTTCCTCCCGACATGGCCGCACCCACATTTCTCTGGCGCGATCTGATCTCGGCCTCAACGAGTTGGCAGATCGACGTGACATTCGCCAGCGGGGCGCCTCCTATGCGTCTGACTTCGAAGGGGGAGTTGATGCAGATTGGCGAGATCGACAAGCGCTGCATCTCAAACACCAACAAGCTCCCCGAACTTACGCCCGAGCAGGCGGCAGCGCACACTTGGAAGCCCGACCCCACCACATGGGCAGCGATCAAGCATTCAGCGGGCGCAAGTTCAGTCTCCATCTCGATCCACGGTCTCGGTGTCGCCGGCAGCACCGCAACCTCCCAGGGATCGACCGAGATCTTCGTCTCCTCCGATCCAGTTGGCGCCCCGATCTTCTATCGCGATGTGCCGCTGATGCCATCCGAGACGGAAAAAGGCTTCATCAAGCCGCTGGCCAGTTCGGCGATTCCTCTCATCGCATGGCGCATGCGCAACGTCACCGACGACTCGAGTCATGTGGTGATGACCGACCTGCACAGTTGCGCCAACTGTCACTCCTTCGCGGCCAACGGCAAAACGCTGGGCCTCGACATGGACGGCCCGCAGAACGACAAGGGCCTCTACGCAATGGTTCCGATCGCGAAGAAGATGACCATCCGCAATGAGGACATGATCTCGTGGTCGTCGTTTCCATCGGAGAGCGGCAGCCCGGTGCGCGTCGGGTTTATGTCGCAGGTTTCTCCCGACGGCCGCTATGTGGTCACGACAACGCGCCCACCCGGCACTTCGAGTTCGCAGTTCTACTACGTTTCGAACTTCAAGGATTATCGCTTCCTCCAGGTCTTCTATCCCACCCGCGGCATCTTGCAATGGTACGACCGGACGGAGAAGAAGCTCTACCCGTTGCCCGGCGCCGACGATCCACAGTATTTGCAGGCCAACGCCGTGTGGAGTCCTGACGGAAAGTACCTTGTCTTCGAACGTGCTGTCGCAAAGGATCCATATCCTGCCGACGGCAAGATGGCCGCTTACGCCAACGATCCCGAAGAAGTGAAGATTCAATATGACCTCTACCGAATCGACTTCAATGGTGGCAAAGGTGGTGCGCCCGTGCCCATCGAAGGCGCGTCGAACAACGGCATGAGCAACAGCTTCCCCAAGGTCTCCCCCGACGGCAAGTGGATCGTCTACGTACAAGCAAAGAATGGTCAGCTGATGCGTCCCGACAGCAGGCTCTGGATCGTTCCAGCCACAGGCGGAATGCCGCGACGCATGAATTGCAACACGTCGCTGATGAATTCCTGGCACAGCTTCAGTCCGAATGGACGCTGGCTTGTCTTTTCTTCGAAAAGCAGAAGCCCCTATACGCAGATGTTCCTCACCCATATCGATGCGGAGGGCAACGATTCTCCAGCCATTCTCATTGAGAACTCGACCGCAGCAAACCGCGCCGTCAACATTCCCGAGTTCGTGAACATGGCTCCGAGTGGCATCGACCACATCGACACGCCTGCCGTTGACTTCTACAAGCAGTACGATGTGGCCGCGGACCTTGCACGGAAAGGCCAGTATCAGGCCGCCATTTCCGAGTGGGAAAAGGCGTTGGCCATGAGCCCATTGGATGCGCGCGCCCATAACAACTTTGGCCAGACGCTGGTTCACGCGGGTAAGGCGGATGGGGCCATCGCGGAATTTCGAAAAGCCGTCGCCGCCAAGCCGCTTTACCCTGAAGCGCAGAGCAACCTCGCCATCGCGCTCGCCGGCGCAGGCCATCCCAATGAAGCTATCGAGCACTTCAAGCTGGCCATAGAGGCAAATCCGGCCTTTGCGGAGGCTCACAGCAACCTGGGCCATGTGCTTGCTGAACAAGGAAGAATTCCAGAAGCAATCGAGGAGTACGAGAAGGCACTCGCCGTCAATCCCGACTATGCTGAAGCGCACAACAACCTTGGCTTTGCGCTCGCCTCTGCAGGGCGAATGGACGAGGCAATCGAGCAGTATAATCTCGCGCTCAAGAGCGATCCGAAGTATGCGCACGCGTACAACAACCTGGGACTCGCCCTTGCAATTCAGGGCAGACTCGACGACGCCGTCAGTGAATTCCAGAAAGCGATCGAACTCGACGGCGAGTACGCCGCGGCCGAGGGGAATCTGGGGCATGCGCTCGAGGAGAAGAACCGCTTCGACGAGGCCATCGAGCATTTGACGCGAGCACTCTCGATCGGCCCGGCATCCGCTGAAGTAGAGAAGAATCTTGGCCTCGCGCTCGCCGAGAAAGGCCAAGTGGACGACTCCATTCCGCACTTCCAGCATGCGATCGCGCTTTCGCCGCGTATGGCCGAAGCTCATGCGTACCTGGGAACCGCGATGATGGTGAAGGGCAACCGAACGGAGGCGCGAGCACAATGGCGCGCAGCCCTCCAGTCTGAGCCCGATAACGTCCGGGTGCTCAACGATCTCTCCTGGCTGCTGTCGACCGCACCCGAGCGTGCGTTGCGTAACGGCGCTGAGGCAGTCCGGCTAGCTAGCCACGCCGTTCAACTGACCCATCATCAGGATCCGCTGCTGCTCGGAACCCTCGCCGCGGCGTATGCTGAAGCAGGCGATTTCAGCCAGTCAATTGCAACCGAGCGGCGAGGCGCAGAACTCGCCCGGAATCAGGGGAACAAGCAGTTGGTTGCGCTACTCGAGAACAGGCTTGCGCTCTTCCAGCAGCACACACCGATCCGCCAACATTGATTCAGTCAGCGCGAGCGTTCGCGCCCCTACCGTTGCAGGATGTCAATGGTTTGCGTGAAGTCCGTCACGCGCAGGTGCTTTGCCAGCGCGGGGTGTTGTCGCTGAAGGGCTAAATACATCTCCCACGCAACGCGGCGGTAGCTGAAGTGGCCGGCGGGCGCTGAGCGCAGTTCTGAGATGTATTGCGCCTCGGCAAAGTCCATTTTGAAGAGGCTCCGGATGCGTGTGCCGAGCGGCAATAGATAGAGCGCAGACTGTTCCGCTTCTGTCGCCTTGCTTGCGGCGATCTCATTGCTCGCCGCATGCGCCTTGGCGACCGCAGACTTGAACTCCGCCATGACTCCGGCTTCTTCGAGCAGGTTCACGCCCGGTCCCATGTCGCCGTTTTCTGGGATCTCGCATCCATGTGCGGTCGTGAGCGGCTGAATAATCTGCGTGCAACGACGGTGGCGGTGCATATCGCGGAAGCCGCCAATGTCCATCAGAATGTCAAACCGGAGCGAAGCTCCAGCGTGAAAAGCACGGAGTGCTTCATCGTGCTTGCCGCGGTGGCGTAATCCTAGCTCCACGATCTCCGCAATGCGAGAGGCTGGAAGCCCGGCGACCAGGTCGCGAATCTGCCGGTAGGGGTGATGGCTGGCCGAGTAGAGCAGCGTAGCAGCCAGTTCAACTTCCAGGCTCTCGGTGAGCTCCACCAGATCGACCACCGGCGCCACTGCGTAGGGCAGGCCATTGAGAATTTCGGTGGCGGCGAGAGCGAGTTCGGCGCGGGTCTGGATCTCGTAGTCGTTGGGCTGGGCGTACTTGACCAGCGTGGGAGCGCTGCGGACCTCTCCGGCCTGGGCATTCACATTCCATGCGGGGCCGATGGCGGCTTCGCGCAGCTTGGTTCCCAGGTCGCGCACCTCGGCCGCGGGGTGGGAGAGCAGCCGCGAGACCTGAGTCTCCAGCGTCCGCGCGTTCGTGATCTGGCCGAGCGAAGTGTTGGTGGCCAGCGGAAGCAGGTAGCGGGCCACGTCGAAGGCGCGCGCCTTGAGTGTTCGCTCGTAGGCCTCCGGCTTCATCGCCTCCGGGCAGGGAACGCGCCGCCGCAGGGCCTCCAGAACCGCCGCGGTGGTGCGCTGGTAGGCGGAAAAAAGGCTCGTAATGGTATCGGAATAAAGCTGCGCCGCGCCGGAATCCTCGCCGAAATCAGGAAAATACCAGCCGGATTTGAGGAAGTTCTGGTAGCGGGTGGAGCGCTCCTGGCCGTCCCAGCGCTGCTCGTCGACGAGGACGATGGCGGCCAGGAGGCTGAGGCGCTCGACGGCCAGGGCGACGTGGGCCAGGTCGGCGATGGAGCGGTGTCCGTATTGGAAGTAAAAGGTATTGAGGAACTGCTCGGCGCGCTGGGCGCTGATTTCGGCGAGGGACTCGCGCATGGAAAGGGAGGAGCGGGAGTATTTGGCCATGGCGTAGGCCAGGATCTCGGGGTCGGCGCCGTGGACGGCGAAGACGTCGGTCTGGTTGCGGGCGCCGGGAGGGAGAAAAGATTCGCTGGACATGGATGAGGGCTCGCGAACAGAATACGGCATCAGGGTTCCGCTTGCAGTGTGTATTCTGAATGGGGCTGCGCACGTCACCCAGTGATCCGATTTGAAGCGACGGGCACACAGGGTTGGCGAAACAGGATGGGCCACGCAGGAGCGGGCCGCGCAGGAGCGGGCCATGCAGGAGCAAGCGATGCAGGAGTATCCGGTACGCACGTCGCGCAAGCCGCGGCCACTGCCCACGGGGCACTGGCAGATGACGCAGCGGTGGAACGATTTGCTGTTTGCGCACTGGCCGGTTGCGGCTTCGTCGATCGATCCGCTGCTGCCCGAGGGGTTGCAGGCGGACACGTTTCAGGGGTCGGCGTGGTTGGGGGTGGTGCCGTTCTGGCTGGACCGGATCAAGGTTCGCGGGGTGCCATCGATCCCAGGGATGGGCGGCTTTCCGGATTTGAATGTGCGCACCTATGTGCGCGACGAGCAGACGGGAACGCCGGGGGTATATTTTTTCTCTCTGGATGCGAGCAACCTGGTGGCGGTGGCGATGGCGCGAATGTTCTTTCACCTGCCGTATTACTGGGCGGAGATGCGGCTGGACCAGAAGTCGGAGCGGGAGTATTCGTTCTACAGCCGGAGGCGGTTTTCGAGCCAGCCGGCGGTGTTCAAGGCGCGGTACCGGGGAATGGGGCCAACGCGGAATCTGGCGGAGGGCAGGAGCGGGACGCTGGAGTATTTTTTGATGGAGCGTTCCTGCCTGTTCACGCGCAACAAAGCGGGACAGACGGAGAGGGCGCACCTTCACAACCTTCCGTGGCCACTGGAAGAGGCGGAGGCAGAGATCGAGCGCAACGACCTGGCCGCGGTGATCGGGATTGAGCTGCCGGACCTTGAGCCGGTGCTGCACTACTCGCGGCGGCTGGCGATGTATGTGTGGCCGCTGGAACTGGTGCGGCCGGCGCTGGCGGGACGGCCGGTTACGGTGGCGGCGACGCCTTTGGGGTGAAAAAGGCAGGGAACAGGGAGTAGGGAGTAGGGAGTAGGGAGTAGGGGATAGCTAACAGCCGGCAGCGAACTGACTCTGGCTTTTGCAGAGCGTGTTTCGCAAATTTCCGCCGTATCCTGGCTTTAACCCCTCAGGGGGCTTTGCCTAAAAAATGGGTAAAACGACTCTCCTGTCCAAAAAGTCCACGTTCTGCCCAAAAAGTTTGGATCCTGCCCAAAATGTCGAGGCTCTGCCCAAAAAGTACGCTTCGTCCGACTGGTTACATTATTATGCCGCATGGTCCAATCAAATTCCGCCACAGAAAACGCTGTTTACCGAAAGGGGTAATAATATACTTGGCAAAATGGCGGGATATAGAGGGATAAAGCGGGAAGCAGCGGGATGGTCAGCGCCCTAGTTGCGCTCTATAGCTTCTCTGACGATCCGCTCCGGGGCTTTCTGGAAGGAATTTGTGTAACAACAGATTTGGCAAATAGACGAGGAACTAATAAAGTTTCGCGATAGCGGCCACGAGGTCATTCGGGAGAATCGACTTGCTCATAAGCGTGAAGGCATGGCCTTCTTTGGTGGCAACTTCCATGAGACTATTCGCGGATGTATTTCCAGAAAAGAGCAGAATTTTGCATTTTGGCCAGGTAGCCTTGAACCTGATTGCCAACTCGATGCCGTTCATTCGAGGCATGACCACATCGGAAATCAAGATGCTTGGGCAACAAGACTCCGCAGCCTGCATCACCTTTTCGGCGTCCGTGAAGGCGGTCGCCTGAAAGCCGGATGCATTCAGGATAGCGGCGATAGTCGATGCGGTTCCCGGCTCATCGTCCACGACGAAGACGGTCTGAGAGTGGCTTTCTGGCATTTCGGAATTATACCCTATCACACCGGGCGGTCCCACGAGCGCCCACAATCGCCGCTAACGCGCTGAAGCCCCCGTGTTCCCCCCCCCCGAGGGGCTTCAGCCTGAGAAAAGGTATTGCATGGAACTGTCCGTGCAAATACTCACGCTGTCAAACAGGCTTCTTACGCTGCACTCCATTCCCGTGCGTTTTCTGCCATTCGGCTTCCCGCTGACTGGTATCCCCTCCACATCAAACAGCGTGATGATTAATTCCGCCCCGAGATCGAAGTGTTTAATTGTGTCCCATACTTCGTGGTAGTGAGATTCGTGAAACTCCGCCCTACTATGTTTGCGAAAATCATCGAATTCCATATTCAACGCGGTTGCAACCCAATTGTTCACGTATTCTCTTCGGACGAGTTTTGTGGTCTGGCGCAAGTTTTGTAGTAGCCTATCCGAGTCCAAATCCGTATCTGAGGGACGGTCCTTTGGCAAGAATTCGCGGATTGCGGGCTCGCATTGAAGCAGGAGATGATCTGCGCGGGTAGGTATTCCCGATATCAGAACTCGGCAGGCGTGGTCAGGCGCGGCGCCCTCCGGCATATCCGGCGCGGTTCATTCGCTTGAGATGGACGAACCTCGCGTGCTGACAGCGCGTTACGGAATCAAGGCATACCCGACGCTGCCCTCCACCCAAGTGTCGCTGTCGGGCGTGCCGCCGGGTAATTGCTCGCGGCCGCCCACATACCACATGCGAAACGTCGTGCCGTCGTATGTGACCGAAGGATCGCCAACTCCAGGGCGATCCCAAGCCCCGGCTGCGCCCGCAGTCAAGATCGGGTTGCCGTAAGTCGTCCAGGTCTCACCGTCGGGCGAATCGGCGTAGCCGATTGTGACCGAGAATAGTCCGCTCGTTCCTTCCGTGCCGTCATTGGCGTCGGCGATTCGCGTGTACCACATGCGGTACATGGCGCCATCGTAAATCACGGCGGGTCGCGAGTACACGACGCAGCTGCTGCCGCACGACGAGAAGACCGCGCCACCATCGTTCCAGGAGACACCATCCGTGGAGGTCATGCGACCAATGATGCCGTCCACCGTGTAGTAGAGTACGTACTGCCCGGAGAGGTAGAGCAGGGTCCCCGGCACGTAGGCGCTGTGCACGCCGACCGTGGTTACGACCGCGCCCGAATGCTTGGTCCAGGTCGTGCCGTCCGTCGACGTTGCGAGCCCAAGTGCCGTTCCGGCTCCGGCGCCCTGATAGACCATCAAGTAATTACCGCCGTTTTTGACGACGCTTGGATAGCGCACCTCAGTCGAATCCCAGGCACCCGTCGTGGCTTGGAGTACGGCGCCTGATCCCTTCGTCCAATTCACGCCATCCGTCGAAGTCGCCAGCCCGATCGCGTGCGTAAAGCTGGTCGTATTGAGCCCCTCATAGTACATGTAGTACGTGGAACCAACACTGATGACCGACGGTGACCCAACCAGGTAGCTGTCCCAACCCGAGTTCGAGGCCGTCAGCACGGCGCTGCTCTCCTGGCGCGTCCAGTTCGAGCTACCCGCGGGAGTCGTCGGCGAAGATGCTGGCGCGATCGTCAGCGTCACTGTCGCGTAGTTGGTCGGCTCGGGCGCACATAGCGTCGTCCCTGGGTCCGCCATCAATGTCATCGTGTAGGTGCCGGCCATGGTCGGCGTACCGGCCAGCGTGCCGCCCGTCGAATTCAAAGAGTTGTAGGTCAACCCCGGGGGAATCGAGCCGAAGACCAGGTGCGCACCGGGTCCGCAACCCTGATTCGATCCCGTATAGCCCCAGCTCGTCTGCAGCTGCCAGAGGTAATACTGACCCTGCGTCGCTGAAGGTGGGCTGTTCGTGATGCTCTGGCTGCTGCCGGCGCCACCGATCGAGAGCTCGATCTGGGGGGATGCGAACGCGCCGTCCGCGCGCGACACGGAGATCAAAATCGGCTGTGTGCCGGTGTAGTACGGCGTGCCCGACACCACACCACCGCTGGTGGAGATATTCATGCCATTGGTCGGATATTTGTTGAGCAACGAGTTGCCGTCAGCGATCGTGTATCCCTCCCAGGTGAACGGGCCGGTGCCCGATGCCGTCAGGGTCTGCGAGTAGGCCTTGCCTGAGGTGGCGCCTGCGAGCCCCGCGGGCATAACCACGAGCGGCACGAAGGTTTGTGTGCTGGTCGGCGAACAGGCGACCTGCACATTTGTCACATCACTCGACGCGACCGTCCCCGAGCCGTTGGTGACGGTGCACGTCAAGCCGGAGGGCTGGGCGCTCACTGTCACTGAATAATTCGCGCCGCTCGCGAGCGGGGTGGGGAAAACGAAGCTCGTCGCATTGGCAGCCGGGCTCACGGTATCGGCGCCGTTGGCCAGCATCAGCCCACCTGCGGTCAGGCCAGTGATCGTCCCACCGATGGTATAGCTGCCGGTAGCCGTGCAGGTGACCTGCACATTTGTGACATTGCTCGACCCGACCGTCCCCGAGCCGTTAGTGACGGAACAAGTCAGCCCGCTCGGCTGAGTTTTCACCGTCACCGAATAGCTGGCGCCGGTTGCGAGCGCTGTGGGGAAAACGAAACTCGTCGCATTGGCAACCGGGCTCACAGTATCGGCGCCGTTGGCCAGCATCAGTCCACCTTGAGTCAGGCCGGAGATCGTTCCACCGATGGTATAGCTGGCGGCGATAGCCGTGCAGGCGACCTGCACATTTGTGACATTGCTCGAGCCGACCGTCCCCGAGCCGTCAGTGACGGAACAAGTCAGCCCACTCGGCTGAGTTTTCACCGTCAC
>PMXB01000378.1 GCA_003165935.1 Acidobacteriaceae bacterium
AGACTCATCGATCCCTATTCCCTATTCCCTGCTCCCTGCTCCCTTCATTCACGGCCTAGGCCACTTCGCCTCTACCGTCGTCCCAATCCCCCCCCGCGGCCTGAAAACCCCCTTCACCTCAGCCCACACCGGGTCGCAAGCCTTCACCACGTCTTCCAGCACCTGGTTCACGATGTTCTCCTGGAAAATCCCCAGATTCCGGTAGCAAAACAGATACTCCTTCAGCGATTTCAGTTCCAGGCAGCGCTCGCGCGGCATGTATCGGATCGTGAGCAGCCCAAAATCCGGCAGCCCCGTCTTCGGGCAAACTGAAGTCAATTCCGGGTCGTCAATCAGAATCTCGTAGCCGGGAAACTGATTCTCCCAGGTCTCAATCGGCGGGAATTTGAAGTCCAGCCCTGCCTTCGCATGTTCATCGGTGTAACGCGGTTCAAGTGCCATCCCTGAATTGTACCCGTCGGCCGATTTTCAACGCGAGCCCAATACACCGGCGCCAATCTTCTCTGCGAACAAGATTACTCACTCCCTTTCTTCATTTTTTTCGCTCCCTTAAGCCGACTTTTGAGTCCTATATACTGACCTTGGTACGAGATGAATGGCTGAAGAGAAAAAGCAAAACCTCCGGCTCTGGTTCTGGAGAACCTCCGCATTACTGCTGGTCATAGTCTTCTTTGTGGCTCGATACTTCTTGCGCGACCAATTGCCGGTCCGCGAAGTGAGGGTGAGCCACCAGGAAGTGCTGAATACCGTCAGCACAAACGGCCGCGTTGAGCCACTCGCCAACTACGAGATTCACTCCCCCGTGTCCGCTACAGTAAAGGCTGTCTATGTCACAGCCGGTGAGCAGATTCCGGCAGGCAAGCTCCTCCTTCAACTCGACGACATCCAAGCCCGAGCGCGGGTTGCCTCGGCGGAAAGCGGAGTCAAGGCCGCACAAGCCGGCCTCGATGCGGCACTGCACAACGGAACGCAGCAGGAGCGGCAAGCCTCGGCCTCCGATATCACCCGCGCCCGCATCGACCGTGATCAGGCCCAGCACGATCTCGACGCCCTCACCAAACTCAAGTCGACCGGCGCCGCCTCCGAATCGGAAGTATCCGCGGCCCAGCAAAGACTAGATTCCGCCCAGGCCGCTCTCCATGCAGCCGAGCAAGGCGCTCAAACCCGCTACTCCTCCGCTGAAATCGATCGTGCCCGCGCCCAGCTTGCCGACGCTGAGTCCGCATTGGCCGCTGCCGATGAGGTTCTTGCCCAGACTGCGCCCCGGTCGCCTATCGCCGGCACCGTCTATAGCCTCTCCACAAGTCGCTCCGAATTTGCCGAAGAAGGCAAGCCCCTGATGGAGATTGCAGACCTTAGCCACGAGCGTGTGCGTGCCTACTTCGACGAGCCTTCCATCGGCCAGCTCGCCGTCGGCCAAAAGATCCTCATCAAATGGGACGCCAAGCCAGGCCATTCGTGGGATGGCCACATCGTCCAGGTCCCGACCACCATCATCACCTTTGGCACGCGAAACGTTGGCGAAGTCCTCGTCGCCATTGACAGCCCAGCCACCGACCTTCTCCCCGACACCAACGTCACTGTCACCGTGACCACCTCAAGCGAGCCCAACACCCTCGCCGTCCCCCGCGAAGCGCTCCACTCTGAGAACGGCAAGCCCTACGTCTTCAAGGTCGTAGATGACAAACTCGTCCGCACGGCCGTCACCATCGGCACCCCGAACCTGAACCTCGCCCCGATCCTCACCGGCCTCCAGGAGGGCGACTACGTGGCCACCGGCACCACAAACGGACTCCCCTTGCAGGAGGGCGTGCCCATCAAGGTTGTGCGGTGATCGGGCTGCCATCTGCATGTCGGCGGGTGACCTTCGCTGCGCTGGCGACTGCCATTCTCATGGCATCTGCGACGTCCACGCCCCTTCTCGCTTCCAGCACCACATCAACGCCTTCAGGCGCACACGATCCCCTCGCCGAGGCGAACCGTTCTCTCCAGGCTGGTGAAGCCGACAAAGCCCTCGCCCTGCTCAGTTCCCTGCCTGATTCTGGCATCGACCAGGCCCTGGCCCACAATCTAGCCTGTCGCGTTCGTATCACGCTCGAGCAATGGGACGCCGCCGTCAACGAGTGCGATCAGGCCGTTCGTCTTGCCCCCAACAACTCTGACTTTCACCTCTGGCTCGCTCGTGCCGTTGGCCAGAAGGCCGGCCACGCCAACTTCATGAGTGCCTTCAGTCTCGCCCGCCGCGCACGTGCGGAGTTTGAAGAGTCCGTCCGCCTCAACCCCCGCAACGCCGATGCCCTCGCCGACCTGGGCGAGTTCTATCGCCAGGCCCCCAGCGTCATTGGCGGAGGCATCGACAAGGCTCAAGCAACCGCCAACCAACTCGACAAGGTTGACCCCTCCCGCGCTCATCATTTGCGTGCAACCATCGCCGAAGGTCAAAAGGATCCCGCCACCGCGGAGCGCGAATTCAAGCAGGCCATCTCCTCAAGCCCACATCCCGCCCTCGAGTGGACCAGCCTGGCCGGCTTCTACCGCCGTCAAAAGCGATTCGACGAGATGGAGTCCGCGGTCCACTCCGCCCAGTCTGCCGCTGCACACGACCACCACGCCGCTGTGGCTCTGTTCGACGGTGCAGGCATACTCACCGCAGCCAATCGTAACCCAGCACTAGCTGCAAAAATGCTCAACGACTACCTCGCCAGCCCCGACAAAACCGAGGACGCACCAGCCTTCGTTGCTCATCTCCGCCTGGCTCACCTCGAATCTCAACTGGGCGATTCCTCCGCCGCCGCACGCGAACGCAATGCCGCCCTCGCCCTCGCGCACGACTACAAGCCGTCAAAGGAATAAGCAAACAAACCGCATAATGACCCCGACCGCCTTGCACAACTCGCGCAGCTCACGGCTCCAGGCTCTCCTCAGTCTCATCATCCTCCTGGCCGCGCCCATCCTCGCCCATGCGCAAGTCTCCCTCGCCACCGTCGTCGATCTCGCCCAGCGCAACTCCACGGCTGTCCGCCTCGCCCAAAGCGACGTCGACAAGGCTGCCGCCTCCCTCAGGCAGGTCTCCAATGAGTACATTCCCACCCTGACCATCGGCTCTCAGGTCGGATACTCTCATGGCTTCCCTACCGGACAGCCATCAGTCGCCAGCGCCAGCATGCAGTCGCTGGTCTACAGCTCTTCGCAGCGCCAATACGCCAAGGCTGCTCGCGCCGGCCTGGATGCCACCAACCTTGCCCTCAAAGATGCTCGCGAACAGGTGGCTCTCGATGCTTCAACCGCCTATATCGAAATGGACACAGTCAATACCGAACTCGCTGCCGCCCGCCGGCAGGAAGACTTCGCAACAAGTCTTGTTCACATCGAAACCGATCGCAGCGAAGCCGGCGTCGACTCCAGCCTCGATCTGCTCCAGGCCCGCCTCACAGCGGCACAGCTTCGGCTAAAGCGTCTACATCTTGAGGCCCGTGCGGCAACACTGGCCGAACAAATTGCTGTACTCGCCGGCTTGCCGGTCGGCTCCATTATCCCCGACCATTCGAGCATCCCCGAGATTCCCGAGATAACCGCCGACACCCCTGCTAAATCGACTCCTGGTCTCGACTCAGCTTCAGCCATAGCCCAATCCCGCCAGTTCAAGGCGCGCGGAGACCAACTCGCCACCAACCACCTGCAGATCGGCTTTGGCGCCATCTACAACTACGACTCAAACGAACTCAACAGCTATTCCACCTACTACAGAAACTTCACACCAAACAACGTCAGCTTCGGCCTCCAGTTCCAATTTCCCCTTTTCGACCTGGCCCGCCACTCCGTGGCGAAGCAATCCGCCGCCGACGCTCTTCGCGCCAAAGTTGAAGCCGAACAAGCACACGATCAGAATGACGTGCAGATCGCCACGCTCACCGGCAACATTCACGAACTCGACGCCCAGGCCGAAGTCGCAAGCCTGAAGCAACAAATCGCCGCTGAACAGCTAAAAGCCGTCCTCACTCAGCTCGACCTCGGCAACGGAGCCTCCTCCGGCCCCAATGCCCAGCCCCAGATCACTCCCAAAGCCGAGCAACTCGCCCGCATCGACGAACGCCAAAAGTATGAAGATGCTCTCGACGCATCGCTCGACCTCGCCAAGGCCCGCCTCAGCCTCCTCCGAGCCCTCGGCCACATGCAAGACTGGCTCAACGAGCTCCACGGTAAATAGCCTTCCGCACGTTTCCATCCGTATCAATTCTTCAGGCCCATAAACAAAGCACTTGCAGCTTGGCGCGCCCTGTTCCTACCTTGCCAACCCTGAAATTGAACCGAAATACCCCTGAAAATCGTCCAAATGTTAGAATTGAAGAGATGCCAATGCCCCTGAAAACAATCTTCCTGAATCCGCCTTCCTTCGAGAACTTCGACGGTGGCGCGAGCTCGCGCTGGCCCGCTACGCGCGAGATTGAGTCCTACTGGTACCCTGTCTGGCTCACCTACCCCGCCGGCATGCTCGAGGGCTCCCGCGTCCTCGATGCCCCGCCCCATCACGTCAAAGCCGACGAAACCATCAAGATTTGCAAGGACTTCGAGTTCCTCGTCCTCTTCACCTCCACCGTCGGCTGGGAGGGCGACCAGCGCCTCGCCGAGGCCATCAAGGCTGCCAACCCATCCATCCACATCGCCTTCGTCGGCCCCCCGGTCACCACGGACCCCGATCGCGCCCTCAACGAGTGCTCCGTCCTCGACTTCATCTGCCGCCGCGAGTTCGACTTCTCCGTCGTTGAATACGCACAGGGCAAGCCCCTCAACGAGATCCTCGGCATCAGCTACAAACAAGACGGCAAAATCATCCACAACCCAGACCGTCCCCAGGTCGAAGATCTAGACGCCATGCCTTGGGCCACCAAGATCTACAAGCGCGACATGGACGTCACGCGTTACAACGTCCCCTTCCTGCTTCACCCCTACATTGCGCTTTACTCCACGCGCGGCTGTCCTGCCCAGTGCACCTTCTGTCTCTGGCCCCAGACCCTCAGCGGGCACGCCTGGCGCAAGCGCTCCACCGACGATGTCGCCGCCGAGCTAAAGTGGGCACATGAGAACTTCCCCGAAGTCAAAGAGTTCTTCTTCGACGACGACACNNCAGAAGGCCCGCACCATCGAGCTGTGCTCCAAGCTCAAGCCTCTCGGCATCACCTGGAGCTGCACCTCCCGCGTCACCACTGACTACGACACGCTCAAAGCCATGAAGGAGGCCGGTTGCCGCCTTCTCATCGTCGGCTTCGAGTCTGGCGACCCGCAAATCCTTAAGAACATCAAGAAGGGCGCCACCGTCGAACGCGCGCGCGACTTCGCCCGCGACTGCAATACTCTCGGTCTCACCGTCCACGCCGACTTCATCCTCGGCCTCCCCGGTGAAACCAAAGAGTCCATCCGCAACACCATCAACTTCGCCAAGAGCCTCGACTGCGAAACCATCCAGGTCTCGGTTGCCCACGCCTACCCGGGCACCGAGTTCTACGACTACGCCAAAGCCAACGGCTTTATCACCAACGAGCGCATGGAAGACGGCGGCGGCCATCAGATGGCTCACATCGAGTATCCCGGCCTGCCCACCGACTACGTCATGGAGATGGTCCACAAGTTTTACGACGAATACTACTTCCGCCCCAGGGCTGCGTTCCGCGTGGTCTGGAAGGCCGTCGTCAACCGCGATGTGCCCCGCCTCTACGTCGAAGCCAAGGCTTTCCTCAAGCTGCGCGCCCAGCGCAACCGCCAGGTGAAGGAAACCCGCAGCCACAAGGCCGATCCCCAAACCCCCGTCAAAGCCGGCGTCTAGGCTTATCGCTGACAACTCATCCGGGCAGAACACTCACCACGTCCTGCCCGCTTGTTCGCTGTCCGATTGGCCATCTTCTTCCAGCATGGAGCGGTAGTACGCCCTCTTTTGAATCGCGGCTCTGGTTGAAACCGCGGCCCGACGGGATGTTCCGCATATAAAATCCAGACGCCAAATCAAACATCTGCGAGACATGAGAAGATTGCTGAGGAATGACAACCACATTCAGTTTTCTCATGACAGCAATTCTTGGCCTTGTTGCTGCTGGTTACGCTTGGCGCATCGATGCACGACGGCGAAGGCTCAGTTTCTCAGTTAAGTACCTCCTGTCTCTTCTCGACGTGGCCTGTGTGTCCTTCTATGTCGGAGCCGCGACGATACTTGTCATCGTTTCGCCTCACTTATACCCCTCCGAGGCCCTCTTTACTCCAGCAACGCTTGGCGCATTGGCCTGCGTCGCCTTCTTGCTCTTCCTTTGGTCGGAAGGAAGACATCAAATACAACTTCAACGGCCTGCCGGGATCGTATTTGGCGAGGGGGCGATCTTGCTCGGTATCTATCAGATCGTCGCAGCGATCGCCTTTCACAGCCCTCTTGGCGTCACGCTCTGGGCAACCATCATTCTCCCTGTCGTCGCCGGGACAGCCGTATTGGGATCCATCCTGCCACCCTTTCTGAAGCGTCATGAGCACCATCGCATTCTCGACAGTATCGAATTGGTCGGCGAAGCCACTCAGTCAGAATATGTCGCCCCGACACCCGAATGCCCGATTCCAGAAATGTGGCACATGCTGGACGCCCAAAGCGCCGAAGCCGAAGTGCTTGATTTTCTCAAGTCTCTTGTTGAAACCGTTAAGCCGCAAGTTGTCTTGGAGACCGGCACATTTATCGGTCACAGCGCAATGAAAATGGCAGAGGGAATGAAGGCCAACGGCTTCGGTAAAATCATCACCGTCGAGTATGACCCCATCATTTTCGCTAAAGCAAAGCAGAACATCGACTCCTCCGGATTGGGCAATTGGATCGAGTATCGCAATGCTTCGAGTCTGGAAACGCCGGTCGAAGAAACCATCGACATTCTATTCAGCGACAGTGATGTGAAGATCCGTGAAAGCGAAGTACGACGGTTTCTTCCCCAGATCAGGCCACGCGGCCTGGTCCTCATCCATGACGCAAGTTCCTCGTTCCAGGTTGTCCGCGACGCCGCCTTGCGTGGAAAGAAGAAGGCCTCCTCTCCGTCGTGCTCTTATCCACGCCTCGCGGATTGGTCATCGCTCAGAAGCTCCAGGGCCGAACTTAGTGCGGATAGCTCGTTAAACTTCATCGAGCTTTACGCGCATCTCAACAGAATGCCGATGGAAACACGCAGCCACATAGCCGAAACGGATATCCATCAAGTTCGTCGTCTAGCCGCCTTGCGATTCTCTCCACGGCAGATGCTCAGGTGTCCGCCCCCTGCTTTTTCGCTCCCATATTCAATCCTCACGTCCACCCCGTAAACTGAAGACAAAGGCAGCATTAGCCAACTGTCTGCCAGTTTCCATTCGATCTTGCATCCAACACCTGTTCCCTGTTCCCTAAACCCTGACCCCTGACCCCTGACCCCTGACCCCTAAACCCTGAACCCTGACCCCTGACCCCTGAACCCTGACCCCTGACCCCTGAACCCTCTGACAGCATGAGCCACCGCCTCAAACCCGGCCAATACCTCGTCCTCCTCGCAGTTATGTTCAGCGCGTCCCTCGGTGATTCCTGCCTCAAGCGCGGCATGACCCTCCTGCCACCCATCTCCCTGGCCCATCCCGGCGCTCTCATCGCCGCCGTCTTCACTCCATGGATCGCCGTCGGCATAGCGCTGCTCATATGCTTCTTCGCCAGCTACCTTACCGCGCTCTCCTGGGCCGACCTCACCTTTGTCCTTCCCGCCACCGCATTCGGCAACGTTGTCATGGTCTTTGTCTCCGCCATTTGGCTTCATGAACACGTCTCATGGCAGCGCTGGCTCGGCGTCTTCCTCATCACCGCCGCCGTCGGCTTTGTCGCGCAGGGCCCATCCCTCACCACCCATCCGGACCCCAATGCCGCCCAGCACCCCGCACCTACTCCGCCCGCATCGGAGCCATCATGACCGGCCCCCTCGCTGCCGCATCCATGATCGCTTCGGTCGTCCTCACCTCAACCGCAGGCGAAGTCCTTACCGCCGCTGCCATGAAGTCCATCGGCGACCTCGACGACATCCGTGCCCAATCCGGCCTTCCCGGCGCCATCCGCGCCGTCCTCACCTGCCCGCTCTTCTTCGCCGGAGTCTTCTTCCTCGCTCTCTCCTTCTTCTCGCTGCTCTTCGCCCTCAACCACCTCAGCCTTTCGCTCGTCGGCCCCGCCGCCGCATCCCTCACCGTCATCACCAACTCCGTCGCCGCCAAAATCTTCCTCAAAGAAAACGTCGACCACCGCCGCTGGACCGCCGCCGCCCTCATCTGCATCGGCGTCTACCTCCTCGCCCACTAAGCTCCTCTTTTAAATCCGACTAAATGAAGTAGCGCCGGTCTCCAGACCGGCTGTCGTGCGGGCGTCCTCGCCCGCACCAAAATCAAGCTGTCATCCTGAGCGAGCG
>PMXB01000344.1 GCA_003165935.1 Acidobacteriaceae bacterium
TTGTTGGCCTCGGCCATGCGGTGTACGTCTTCCTTCTTCTTCATCGCCGCCCCGCGCCCGTTGGCCGCGTCCAGCAGTTCGTTCGAAAGCTTGTCGGTCATGCCCTTTTCGCCGCGGCTGCGGCCGAATGTAATCAGCCAGCGGATGGCCAGCGAGGTGCGCCGGTCCGGATTCACCTCGATCGGCACCTGGTAGTTGGCGCCGCCCACTCGCCGCGTCTTGACTTCAAGCAGCGGCTTGCAGTTCTCCACCGCCTTCTTGAAGAGCTTCAGCGCGTCGTCGCCGCCGCCCTTTTCCTCCAGGTTCTTCATCGCCTGGTAGAAGATGCCCTGGGCCGTCGATTTCTTGCCGCCCCACATCATCGAGTTCACAAACTTGGTGACCAGCGTCGATCCGTAGACCGGATCCGGCGCCACTTCCCGCTTCGCAATGTGCCCTTTTCTTGGCATAATTCCTCAAAATCAGATGGTGTTTCAACAACACCCGAACACTCAGATTTCTGGTACAAATGCTGCGCCGTGGCGCGCAAATGAGTCTCTTCCCCTACGCCTTGCCCTTGGCTGGCCCGCCCTTGGCGCGCTTGGCTCCGTACTTCGACCGGCTCTGCTTGCGGTTGGCCACGCCCACTGAATCCAGCGTGCCGCGCACCACGTGATAGCGGACGCCGGGGAGATCTTTCACGCGGCCGCCGCGAATCAGCACGATCGAGTGCTCCTGNNCGCTGCGGCGAGGCCTGCAAGGCGGGTGAGGCCGTCTTGTACCGCGGGGCCGTGCGCCCCTTGCGAACCAACTGATTGAATGTAGGCAAACCAAACTCCTTACGCCAAAAACCGTGCTGCTTCCCACTTCACATGCCGCGCGCAGACCTATGGGGCTTCCCGCTGCGATGATGCGCAACCATTCCCGGTGGCGCACGCGCACGGAAGCCCTATCGTTGCTGCTTCGCGTCTGCCTTCGTTCCAACTTCAGACGAAAACCGGGACGGTGGCCGGGCGCTCGCCGCGGCGAGGCCAACTCCGTTTCGCGGTTCCGGCCCGCATAGCCCTCCAAGGTGGAGAACGCGCGGGCTCCGTAGCGATTTGCCCCTGCCCTCCGCAAGAAGAGAGCGATTCCGGGGATCTGCCGGGCCGGATGACCGCTCCTGGCCCTGGGCATCAACTCCGGCCATCTATCGCCTGGCCAGCGTGCCCATACGCAACCGCCGTTAAGACACACGGCTGCGTTCTTGCGGAACCTTCTAAGAATAACAAGAAACGCGGGTGGGGTCAACGAATTCGGCCCCACCGGAAGGAATTTCCCCGCTCTACTCGATCGAGTGCAGCGCCCAGGCTCCGTTTTCCAGAGAAAAATCGGCCTGGCGCTTGGTGCTCAGCTTGTTGCCGGGGTTGTGCGCGATCGCCTGCAAGGCATCGGGCACACCATCCATGTTTACGGCCTCGGTGAACTCCGCGCCCTTGGCCGTATCCACAGCGGGAAGTATTTCGTCCTGGATATCCTTGACGTCTTTCACCCTGAGGTGATTGGCAACAGCGGTGACCACCACGAAGTGCGCCGCGGTGTTCTGGTCCGGGCGCCACTGAATTACCTCGCCCCCGGCCAGCAGCTTGAGCGCTTTCTTGCCGTCGTCGGTCAGCGTGTAATCCGCCCAGCGATTGTTGGGATAGACCTTGGTCAACTTCCAGTATTTGGCCGTGAGACCCTGTTTCAGGCCCAGATCGTCCACGGTAATACTCACGCCCACCGCCGGAGTCTGGTCGTACTTGGCTTGGATCAAGGCCTTGGCTTTGGCTTGCGTCAGCTCCGGCGCCGACTTGCAGCCGCTCAACAGCAATCCTGTCCCCAGGAGCGCTACAGCTACCAGAACCTTCATATTCACCGCGTTTTTCACTTTCCCTCCATTCACCGCACAAAACGGCTCGATTTCGCTCGACCCGCCATTTTTATCCTACTCTCCGCCACTGTCAATGGGGTTGAAAGTGACCTTGCTCACACTTGCTCGGTTTCTGCCCTGAAAGGCGTAAATCCCATCCTCAAATTCGGGAAAAAGGCCGGCCGTTGCGCTCATTCCTCCCCCCGGCTCAGCGCCCCGCATCCTTTGTGAGCCGGCCCAACAGCAGCTCCAGAAACCCCTTTTCGTCCGACTTCAGGCAGACCTGGGCGTTAGGCGCCCCATCCACCGGTCGCGTAAACCCCTTGTCGTCCACTTCCAGCCGAAGCGGCGTCGCCGGGCAAAGATCCGGCCGGATCGCATACGTCACCGCCACCGGGTCAAACAGCGTCGGCGCCGCGGCTTGCCCCCCAGTGCCAGCCAGCCACTGATGGTAGAGCAGCGTCAACTGGTCGGTGAGCGGCGCTCCATGAGCAAAAATCTCCTCCCGCTCCCTGGTCTCCAGGTGGATTTGCGTCGAGTCCAGCGGCATCATGAAAATCGGAACGCCCGAAGCCAGCAGCGCCCGCGCCCCCGCCGGATCGCGGTTGATGTTCCACTCGGCATCGGCAGGCCGCCTCTCGCCATTGGGCCCGTCATAGCCGCGGTAGACGCTGCCGCCCATCATCACTACCCGCTTCAACTTGCGGAAGGTCGCCGGATCGCGTTCGATCGCCGCCTGCACATTGAACAGCGGACCGATGGCAATCAGCGTGATCTCGCCCGGATGCGCCTGAATCTGCTCCAGCAGAAATCCGGCCGCGTCATGCGTCGCTCGCTGGTGCACCAGGTGGCCTAAGCCTGCCATCATCCGGGCCCGGTCCGCCTCCGATTTTGCGGCCTCCTGCTCGCGCTGCTTCTTGAGGCGAGCCTCATCGGCCAAGCTCGATATTTGAACAGTGGCCCCCCCGCAAGCCTGGTTCGCAGGTGCACTCGCGTACGCGGCCTGTGTAAAGACGTTCTCATGCGCCGTGGGGACACCGGGAATCACGTTGATATCGAAGCGGCAAAGCGCCCCCAGATACCGCTGCACCAGCTTTGCCCGCAGATCTGTATCGCCGTAGGCCGTCGTAACCCCCAACAGCTTCAATTCCGGGCTCCGCATTGCCAGTGCCAGCGCAAAGGCATCGTCGATGTCGTCGCCGATATCGGTGTCCAGAATCGCCAATTGAGGCGGCGTTGCAGGCTGCTGGCCGCCGGCAGCCGCCTGTCCCTCCGCGCCGGCCAACCCGGCAACCAGCATGGCCAGCGCGCCAAACCCTGAAAACAATCGCAAAATCTTCATGCACAACACTCTAACCCCAATCGCCGCCCTCTGCCTTCTCAAATCCGGCCTGCGCAAACCGCCCACGGTGCGTTAGCATCAAACCACGTTTTGGTCTCTTCCCCCCGGAAATCGCGCCCATGCGCTTTGCTTCGACTCTTCGCAGGTTGGCGGCGCTCGCCGTGGTGGCCCAGGCCGCGTGGCTGCCTGCGCAGTCCTTCGACCTGGAGCATGGCCGGGAACCATTGGTCTCGCTCGATGGACCCTGGCGATTTCATCCCGGCGACTCGCCGCTCCAGCCAGGCTCCCAACCAAACGACCCCCAGAAACCCCTGTGGGCCGCGCCCGGCTTCGACGACTCCGCCTGGCCGCTGCTTCAGGGCGGCAAATCCTGGGCCTTTCAGGGCTATCCGGCTATGAGCGGCTACGCCTGGTACCGCTTCACGGTCAGGATTCCGGCCGGCGAAAAGCCCACATCGCTGCTGCTGACGCCCATCGTCACCGCCTACGAAGTCTACGTGGACGGCAACCCCGCCGGCGGATCGGGAGACATGCCTCCCACCGTCGCGCCCAACACCCAGTTCAGTTTTCACCTTTTTCCTCTCACGCGGGCCGGAACCAGCTCCGCTCGCACCGTGCTGGTGGCCATTCGTGTTTGGCACTCCCCCCTCTGGTCAAGCTATATGGGCGGAGGCCCCTGGCAGCGAGGCAACCTGGCTGGCGACCATGAGCTGCTGGCCGCCGAACAGCAGCACCATCAATTGGTGCGCAACGTCAGATTTGTCGACTACTACTCCTACAGCATTGCCGCAGGATTGATCGGCTTCGCCATTTTCTGCCTGTTTCTGTTCCGGCCCGCCGAATGGGAATATCTATGGTTTGCCATCATGTTGCTGGCGCAGGCCGCCGATAGCGTTCTGAATGTCTCGAAGGAAATCTACGCCATTCCGCCAATTCCCGTTTTTGATCTGCTGGATGGCGTACTGTCGGCCGTCATCGTCTTCACGGCGTTTTGCTTCTTTTCCAAAGTCCTGAAGGCCCGCATTGGAGCCTTGGAGAAGACTTTTCTGGCGCTGGTAGCGATCAGTCCGATTCTCAACGTCTGTTACTGGCCCGGCTGGTTGCCGGTAACCGCCTCCGCGGCAAGCCAATTGGTCTGCCTTCTGCCTGCCGCGGCGTGGATCTTCTGGCTGCTGGCCAAGCGTGCTGTGCGCGGCAACCTCGATGCCCGCCTGCTGCTGCTGCCTACCCTTCTGGATCTCGGCTATTACGCGGCCGACAACGTGGCCATTGTGCTCAACCAGGCGGGATGGACCAAACTGCCGCGCGTGCTGGAGTTGCCTATTCCGCTGCCGCCCTTCACCATGCAACTGGGAATCTTCCTCCATGTTTTCTTCCTGCTGGCCATGCTGGTCTTTCTCATCCGGCGGTTTGCCCTGGCCCGGCAGCAGGAGGAGCGAATGGCCGGCGAGTTCGAGGCCGCCCGCCAGATCCAGCAGCTCCTGCTCCCAGACGCCTTGGACCAGTGCCCAGGCTTCAAGGTGGAGTGCGTTTATGAGCCCGCCGACGAGGTGGGCGGCGACTTCTTCCAGCAGATCGGCGATGGCCGCGGCGGTATGTCGATCGTCATCGGCGACGTCAGCGGCAAGGGGCTGCCCGCTGCCATGCTGGTCTCTGTGCTGGTAGGCGCCATCCGCGCCGAGGCAGCCCACGGGGCAGATCCCGTGGCCATGCTCACGTCGCTCAACCAGCGCATGATGGGCCGGTCGCGCGGCGGATTCACCACCTGCCTGGTCGCTCATCTCACCGCCGGCGGCAAGTTGACCATGGCCAACGCGGGCCACCTGCCGCCCTATCTCAACGGGTTGGAAATCGCCGTTCCCGGCGCCCTTCCTCTGGGCGTAGTTGCCCATGCCGAATATGAATGCGCCACGGTGCAACTTGTTCCGGGCGACCGGCTCACCTTTGTCTCCGACGGGGTGGTCGAAGCCCAGGGCAAAACCCCGCCCTGGTGCGGCGACCTCTTCGGCTTCGACCTCACACGCGCCCTCAGCGTCTTCCCCGCGCAGCGCATCGCCGATGCCGCCCGCGGCTTCGGCCAGTCCGACGACATCACCGTGGTCACGGTCGAGTTCTGCGGCGCCGGCATTCCCGTCCTGGCCGGCTGATCGCATCGGCGCGCGGGGAAACCACCCAGCCGTCCCTCTTCATTTTGTGCCCTGTATACCGGCAAAAGGAGTCTTGGGCGCGGTGGCCACGCCCACCAGCGAATCCGCGCAGCCGTAGTAAAGGAACCACCGATCGTGGAAGTACACCAGCCCTTCGGCAAACGTGGTTCCGGCAGCGTATTGCCCCGTCTTCTCATAGGCCATCTCCGGCTTCAGATCCGGATGTTCCGCCTGCTTGAGCAGGTGCGCCGGATGGTGCGCGTCGAACAGCGCTTCGCCCGCTGCGTATGCGTTCGAGCCAAGCTCGGGATCGCCGCCCTCCACTGCATTTTTGCCGTTGTAAACCAACACGATTCCCGCGCTCGTCACCACAGGCGGCGGCCCGGTTTCAGGGAAGCCGCTGTCAAAGTGCCCCGCCCGCGGCCGCAGCAGTTCGATGGGTGCGCCCTGCGCGTCTTCTACCGGGCTCCAGTGAATCAGGTCCGCTGAAGTCGCCAGGTGGACCGCCCCTTCGCCCCAGTACATCCGGTATTTGCCGTCGATCCTGGCCGCTATCAGCCGGCGCTTTTCCGGGTCCAACCGCGTGACAATCCCCGCCGACTTGTATTTCAGCCCGGCATATTTGCCGCCCGCCGCGTTCAGAAACGCCGGCCCATGCTTGGTCCAGTGCATCAGGTCACGCGAACTCGCAATCCCCACCGAGAGCAAATTGCGGTCGCGGTTCCATTGCGTATACGTCAGCACGTAGGTCCCGTCCTCCCGCTCCACGATGCGCGGATCCTCAACTCCACCGGGCCACTCCCGCGCCTCCTGCTTGTCCCTGGCCGGAAAAAACACCGGCGCATCCCGGCGCGTGAAGTGAATCCCGTCCGCGCTCTCTGCCAGCCCCAGCCGCGAGGTGTGCCCCCCAATCGCCATCGCCCCGGAATCGTCTTCTGCGCGGTAAAGCACAAAGACCTTGCCATTCCGCACAATCGCCGCTGGATTGAAGGTGTGCAGCGCCTCCCAGTGCGCGGGCGCCTTCAAAATCGGGTCAGCAAAGGTGGACTCCGCTCGCGGCGCAATCACCGGATTGCCGCTCTCCGGCCGCGTGAACGGCCCGATCTCCCACGGCTGAGCCGTCTGCGCGTGCAACAGCGCCGCGCAAACCAGCGCCGCGGCCAGCAAAAACCTTCCCCGCATCTTCATTCCCATTCACCCCCCATGCCACGCCCGCTAATCCAAAGCATCCCCGCCTCAGCCGTACACCTGTGCCGCGGAACAGAATCAGCTTCCCTCAGTCCGCCGCGCCAGCCGAACCGGCCGCATAAAAACTTAACGCCGCGTCCCCCTGCTCCAGCAGGCGCGTGCGGCCCAGCGTTCCATACCGCTCATCCAGCCGCTCTTTCCTGCGGTGCTCGGCGATCACCAGCCCGCCGGGCGCCAGCAACCGGGCCGAAGCGCCGCCCAGCAACCCCAGCGTAGCCGCATACTCCTGCACTGCATCGTAAGGCGGATCGAGAAACACCACTTCGAAGACCTGTGACGGCCCTTGCTTCCCACCCGGCCCGAATCTACGCAGCCACGTTCCCACGCTCCCCACATGAATCCGGAATCCCGCCGTCAACCCCAGCCTGGCCAAGTTCGCCCGCAGCACTTTCAGCGCCGCCGGCCCCTGCTCCACAAAGTCCACGCCGGCCGCGCCACGGCTCAGCGCCTCCATCCCCACGGCGCCCGAGCCGGCATACAAATCCAGAAAATTTGCGCTCGCAATGCGCGCCGCCAGCACGTTGAAAAGGGTCTCCCGCAGCCGGTCGCCGGTGGGCCGCGTGGCCAGCCCGGCCGGCGCCTCCAGCGTGCGGGAACGAAACTCGCCGGCAATGATGCGCATCGCTGTTCAGCATACCGGACGCGGACCCACTACAATTTACTTATGCGAGGCTGGTCAATCCCCCTGGGACGTTGGATGGGCGTCGAAATGCGCGTCCACGCCTTTTTCCCATTGCTGGCGGTCGTTTGCCTGGCGCTCAGCGCCGCCGACGGCGTGGCGCGCGGCCTGGGCCTGTTCCTGGTGCTGTGCGCGGCGGTCGCGGTGCGCGAGATCGCCCGCCTGCTGGTGGCCGCCTGGCTCGGTCTGCGTCTCCGCGCCGTTCTGCTGCTGCCCATCGGCGGACTCTTCGCCTACGCCAATCCCGAGAGCCAGGAGAACGCCAACCAGGGCGGCGGCGAGTTTGCCATGGCGTTCGCCGGCCCGCTGGCCAACGTAGCCACGGCGCTGGTGCTGGGGGCAACATTTCTTGGCGCGGGCGCCGGTTTCCGGCTCTTCGACCAGCCCTTGATCACCTCCGCTTACCTGTTGCGCAGCATGGTCTGGATGCAGGCCGGCCTGGGCCTCCTGCACCTGGTGCCCGCCTATCCGCTGGACTGCGGCCGCCTCATCCGCGGCAGCTTTGCCCGCAGGCACGGCTTTGCTCCCGCCGGCCGCGCCGCATCCGGCCTGGGCCAGGTCCTGGCGCTCCTCACCATGGTGGCCGGCATGCTGCTCCACAATTACTGGCTCATCATCGCCGGCTTCTTCATCATGATCGGCGCCCAGATTGAAGACCAGGGCGTCTTCTTCCAGTCCGTCGTCGACACCGTCCGCATGCGCGAGGTCATGCTCACCGATTTCGCCACCCTCTCGCCGTCCGACACCCTGGCCGACGCCCTCGTCCGCTGCGTCCACTCCCTGCAGGAGGACTTCCCCGTCGTCCGCGGCCCACAACTGGTCGGCATCGTCTCCCGCCAGCGCATCGTCGACGCCCTGCGCAGCGACGGCAACGGCTACGTGCAGTCGGTCATGTCGCGCGCCTTCCAGGTTGCGCGCCCCGAGGATACGCTCGGAACCACCATCCGCCGCCTCACGGCCGGCCACGGCCTCGCCCTCATTCCCGTCACCGAAAGCGGACGCGTTGTCGGCATTGTCAGCGTGCAGAACCTCATGAGCTCCATGTCCCTGCTCGCCGAGCAGCGCCGCATCGAGCGCCAGGAAAGCGGAGACTGACGCCGCCCATGGCTGCCGATCCTGAAGCGCAGCTTGCCCCCGGCCTCTACCTGGTCGCCACTCCCATCGGCAACCTCGGCGACATCACCCTCCGCGCCCTCGACATCCTCAAGCGCGTGGACCGCATCGCCTGCGAAGACACCCGCCAGACCCAAAAGCTCCTCAACCACTTTGAGATCGCGACCCCCACCGTAAGCTGCCATCAGCACAACGAGCGCCAACGCGCAGCCGAGCTGGTCGAGGCCCTCAAGGCCGGCGCCCGCATCGCCCTGGTCTCCGACGCTGGAATTCCCGGCATCAGCGACCCTGGAGCCTGGCTGGCCGCTGAAGCCATTGCCGCCGGCGTTCCCGTCGTTCCCATTCCCGGAGCCAATGCCGCCCTCAGCGCGCTGGTAGCCTCAGGCCTGCCCACCGGCGAGTTTCAATTCATCGGTTTTCTGCCGGAGAAGGCCGGAGCCCGCCGCAGCCGCCTGGAAGCGCTGGCAGCCGAAGCCGCAAGCTCCCAAACTACGCGCACTCTCATTTTTTACGAAGCCCCTCACCGCATTCTCGGCACGCTGGCCGATCTGGAGGCCGTCTGGGGCCCGGATCTGCGCGTCGTTGTCGCCCGCGAGCTGACCAAGATCCACGAGGAGTTCCTGCGCTCGACGGTAGCCGATGCCCGCCGCGAACTCGCCGCCCGCGATCGCATTCGCGGCGAAATCACCCTGCTGGTTGAGGCTCTGCCCCAAACCCGCGCCCAGTCCGGAACCCCATCCGCAACCGGCGCTTCCGAAGAAATCTCCGTCCGCGTTGCCCGCCTCCAGGCCGAGGCCGGCCCGGAAGCCCGGATAGACGAGAAGGAAGCCCTCAAGCGCCTCGCCCGCGAGCTGGGCCAGTCCAAGAGCGAACTCTATCGCCAGCTTCAGCGCGAGCGCGCGCGGCTCTAAACCGGGTCCCCGGCGACAGGTCCTAGTCGCTGGGGTGGAAAACCCGCTCACCTTGAATCCGCAGGGCTCTGTAAAAAAAAAGAAGAAAAGGATCGCTATTTCGAGAACCGTCACTGCGTCCTCGCCTGCGAACTCCCGGATAATACCAGCATCTCTTTCAGCATCGGCATGGCGCTGCCGAAATGCGGGAAAAGCTCGGCTGATGGGGAGGGCAACCGCCTTTGCCGGGCGGCCAACGGCTCAGTTACGGCCTCATCGGGCACAGGCAGAACCGCACCTTGCTGAATCCGGTACGGATACACGCGTACCCTGGCCAGAAAGAACCACGGATATTGCGTCAGCTCGATATGCTCCACTTCCGCGGCATTGAAGTGTTCGCTTACCCGCCGGAGAGCCAGCTTCAGCGCGCTGGCAATGGCCTCCTGCGAGGTCTCTCCCACGCCGCTCCGCAGCGACCCATCGGCAATCTTGATGAAACTCCACCCGCGCGTCTGAATCCTCTTTTCCAGGCGCCCCACATCTCCCGACCGCATGAAGTTCCACCCCTCGCGAAACTCCTCCGTAGCCACCTTCAGGCCAACGGGCAGTTCGGCCCGTGCGCGTAACAGCACGTTCAATTCAGCAATGGTGCGCATCGGGACAACTCTTTCTTTTTCTCAGCAGTAGTTTTGGGGAAGACTTCCAGGCTGCGCCTCGCGGCTGGGCTCTGGATTGGCCTGCGCAGGCGCCTGATCCGTTGACTGGACGATGGCGTAATGAATCAGGCTGTGGCAATAGATGCAATCTGTTTCTCGTTCCAGGCTGTTCGAGCCGCCGCAAGCCTCGGAAAACGTCCGCAGACATTCCGGGCAGGAAATCGTTGCGTAAGCCTCTCCCGAATTGTCGCCTTCGTTCCGCTCAATCCAGACCGGAGCCAACGCAATTGCATGGCTGGAATGCATGCGCTCCGGCCGGGGAAGGGCGTCGATGATCCTCAACAACGAGCCCACGCTGCTGCCTTTTTGATAGAAGGCGTCCGCGGCCACGCCGGAAGGCACTTCGTCACCCTGGAACGCGCCGCTCATGGCCACCGTCTGGATCGACGGAAACCGGCGCCGCACCACCGCGAGCAACTCGAACCCCGACATGCCCGGCATGTTCAGGTCGGAAAGAAGAATGTCGGGGATTTCCTTCCGCATCTCAATCAGCGCGGAGAACCCGTCCTCGGCCGTGCGCACACGATACCCAATCTCCGCGAGCACGGACGACAACAACGTTCGAATGGAAGGCTCATCGTCTACTATGAGAAGTTTTTCTTTGGTATCGGGCATCTCTCACTCCACCTGGAACCGCACTTAGGGAATTGGAGTGAGTATCCCATGCAACCGATCGCCACGCTGTTCAATTTCATACAGGATTGCCGAAGGCCATTGGCCGGCTTGGGCTTGCTTCCCTCAAATGCCCTCAAGCACCGGCCTTTCGGCGTTGTCGTCCGGCATCTGATCGTGCAGAACCACGTTCAGCAGCGACTTGTGAACCCGGATGCGCCCGTTGTATTCGATAAATCCGAGCTTGCGGAAGCGGTTCATGAAGAAGCTCACGCGCGATCGTGTCGTCCCGATCATCTCCGCCAGCGTCTCCTGCGAGATCTTGGGAAGGAACTGCGCCGGTTCGCCCGGCTGGCCAAACTCCGCCATCAAAAGCAGAATCCTCGCCAGGCGCTTTTCGCTGGAATTGAAAAGCTGATCCACCAGATCCGCCTGAACGCGCATGCTCCGCTCCAGAAGAAACTTCAGAAACAGGTCACTGAACGCATGTTCCTCGTGCATCACGCGGATCATTTCATCCCGCCCGATCTTCAACGCGGTGCAGGCAGTAATGGCCGTCGCCGTAGACAAACGCAGCCCAGACACAGCGGCCAGCGCCCCCTCCCCCACAAACTCGCCTGACGCAACCAGCGTAATCGTGGCTTCCTTGCCGGCTTGCGAAACCACCGTGACCTTCGCACGCCCCTTTTGCAGATAGAAGACGGAATCGGCCGGGTCTCCCTGCGAAAAGAAAGTCGCCTTGGGCGCCAGTTGGACGATTCTTCGCCCCAGCCCGGCGGTGGCCAGGAACGTCTCGACATTGAAGTTTGGCCTTGAAAGATCAACCATCTGAAAGGACCTCCGCCCGGCTCCAGCCTCTGCAAATGCAACTGTTGGAGGGCGCGCAACCGCATCCCCATCGGGTTAACAAAAGAAAGTGCAACGGCGAGCAAAAGATCGTCACTGGGAATCGGAGCCCTGTGTTGTCGGATGCTCCTCATTCAATTGAGCATCCATGTCATCTTGCATGTCATCTTGCCCGGCTGCATACTTCTTGCAGCACTGTAGCTCAGAATCCCACCCTTGGGGAAGGCAATCTGTTCAATTTTGCTCACTTTTCCAGAAATATTTCAAGCCGCCGGAGCGAAAAGTCTCATTGTTTTGAAACGGTCCGGCCGGCAGGTCGGGATTTCAACTCCGAAAGAATCCGTACCGTGGGAGGACCAAATATGCAAGGGGCTTTAGCCGCCGAGAGAATGCAAATTGCTGAAAAGTCCCTCTGCCGTTCCTCCTTCTTCTTCCCATACCCGTTTAGCCCCGGTAAATCCCCGGCCTGGCAAAAACCTCTTCCGGCAACTCGGCAGAATGTAAATTGAGCGCTATTGCTCAGACCCCATCGGGCGACGCCGTTAACGTGAGAACTACCTTGTGCGCCTCAAATGCGCGTAAAGCAAGTGACGCTGCGCATGGGTAGAAAAAGGTGAGATGCATGAAGAGATTTGTGACGTTAGTGGCGTTATTCAGCCTGGGTGCGGCTAGCGCCGCCTGGGCGGAGACTCGCGAAGAAGTGCAGAACCGGGTGGATAATGCAGCCACAGTGCTGCACGAGATCATGGCCGCGCCGGATAAAGGCATTCCGCAAGAAGTACTGGATCACGCAAAGTGCATAGCCGTGGTGCCCCACATGATCAAGGGCGGCTTTGTGTTTGGCGCGGAGAATGGCAAAGGCCTGGCCACGTGCCGGACCGCAAACGGATGGAGCGCGCCGGAGTTCTTTGTCATTACCGGCGGCAGCTGGGGATTGCAGATCGGCGTCGAAGGCGTGGATCTGGTCATGATTTTCCAGGGCGATAGAGGAATGCAGCGGTTGATCGCCGCCAAGTTCCAGCTGGGAGCGGACGCCTCCGCGGCAGCCGGACCGGTGGGACGCCATGCCACTGCCGATACTGACTGGAAGCTGAATACCGAGATCCTCACCTACTCGCGGGCCAAAGGCGCCTTTGCCGGACTCACTCTGACAGGGGCCGATGTTCGCCGCGACGATGACTCCATGGATGCCTTCTACGGAAAGGACGTCACTACACACAGCGTTCTGATGGGCGAAGTCCCTGCACCTGCCTCGGCACGACCGTTCCTTGACGCAGTCAGAGGGGCAAAAGTGCAGGCCCATGCTGCGAATTAGCTCTTTGAAAAATCCCTCTGCCGTTGCTCACTTTTCCATGCCCTGTTGAGCCCCAGGGGAAATGGTCAACCCGGCAAATGCCGCTTCCGGCAACCCGGCTGGATGCCAGAGAGAGCCCTATTGCTCAGACCCCGCCGGACAACCCGGCTAAGGTGAGAAGTACCTTGTGTGCCCCGAATACGCGTAAAACAACAGACGCCACGCATAGGTAGAAAAAAAAGGTGAAATGAATGAAGAAACTTATGACATTCGTGGCAGTACTCAGTTTGACGAGCATCGGCTGGGCGGGAAGTAATCGCGAACAAACAGAAAACCGCTTGGATCATGCGGGAGCAGTACTCCATGAGATCATGTCCGCGCCGGATAGAGGCATACCGGAAGAAGTTCTGGAACATGCAAAGTGCATCGCCGTTGTACCCCACCTGCTCAAGGGCGGCTTTGTCTTTGGCGCGGAGAATGGCAGAGGCGTTGCCACCTGCCGCACCGCAAACGGTTGGAGCGCGCCTGCGTTCTTTACCATTACCGGCGGANNGATTGCAGATCGGCATCGAAGGCGTTGATCTGGTCATGATCATTCAGAACGACACCGGAATGCAGCATTTGATCAACAGCAACTTTGAGCTGGGCGGGGATGCCTCCGCTGCAGCCGGACCAGTTGGCCGCCACGCTTCCGCCGATACCGATTGGAAGCTGGAAACCGAGGTCCTCACCTACTCGCGCGCCAGGGGCGCCTTTGCCGGACTCACGCTGACCGGCGCTGCCATTCGCCGCGACGACGATTCCACTGAAGCCATCTACGGGCACGACGTCTCCACTCGCCACATCCTGCACGGCGAAGAGGCGGTCCCGGCCTGCGCACACTCGTTCCTCGACGCAGTCAGGGACGCTAAGGCCCAGGCGGTTGCTTCCAATTAGCTGTCAGTTGTAGACTGCCGTGGCCGCCCGGAAATGACCCTTCAATTCCGGGCGGCCACTACGCGGAGGAGTTCCTAATGCTCTGGACAATTTTTGTAATTCTTGTGGTTCTCTGGCTGCTCGGCTTCACCCTCCATATCGGAGGCGGCTTGATCCACATCCTGATCGTGATTGCCGTCGTTGTCCTGATCTTCAACCTGATAAGCGGACGCCGCGGCTTGTGAAACATCCGGGGCCTGAGCGGCGTTCTCAGGCCCTGGCCCTCAACCGCATTTTCGCCTGAACCTCACGGCTCCGCGCCGCGCTCCTCCGTCTGCGCCTGCCCGATCTCCCCGATCTCCCCGATCTCCCCGATCAGTTGCTCCAACTGCTCTCGCTTGCGCGCGCTCACATCCAGGAAGCGGATACCCACAAGGCGCCGGTCGTGGATGGCCTGGATCACGCCGCCCAGCCGGAACAGTAGCCCTCCCAGGCGAAACTCCGTCTCCACCCGCGTATAGATGCCCACCTGAAAGCGCTCGTCGGCGCGGATGCGGCAGCCGCCCAGGCTCAGATCGAGAATCCGCCCGCTCAGCCTGGACCCCACGTTGACGAGATAAATGATGGCTGAGGTATCCACCTCGAGCCGCGCCTGCGCCCGCCGTTCAAGCCTGGCTGGCCGTACAGGCCCTCCGCCGGCTGCGGGCTGGGGCCGTTCCGCCACTGCATCGATCCCGGCCTGCCCCTCGGCCTGTTCCCCGGCAGGTTGCCCCGCGGCTCGTTCCTCGGCAGCCTGTCTCCCTTCAGCAAGCCTCTCTGCGCCCTGTGCCCGCCCCCATCTCTCTTGCCCTGACCATTCCGCGGCGGGTTTCTCTTCAGCCTGATTTGCGTCCTTGGCGGCAAGGTCCATTTCCAGTTCGCAGAGCACCTCCAGCAACTCGTCCCGGCGGCGGTCCAGAAGGTCCACAAAGCGAACGCCGAACAAACCTGCGCCATCGGTCCATTCCGTCACCCCGCTGAACCAGAAGGCCACTCCCCGCACTTGGAAAGTAACCTCTACGCGCACCTGCTTGCCGACCGGCAACCGTCCCCTGGTGCTCAGCCGGCACCCATCCATGCTCAGTTCAACGATGCGGCAACCCACGCAGGAGCCTTGATCCGCCAGCAGCAGCATGGCTTCCTCGTCCACCACACAACGGGGCGTCGACCCACGTTCCGGCTCCGGCGCGGCCATCCCTTCCACCTTTGCTTCCTCTTCCATGCCCCGCTCCGCCGGATTTTAAAGATCGGTCAGTGCCCACCGGCCGGCTCCCAGGGAACCGCGGGCGCAGGTTCCTCGGCCTCTCGGCCCTGCAACCGATCGTATTCATACACGTCGCTCGTCGTGCCCAGCCCCTCGTTGTACAGGCTGATCGCCCCAATCAGTTGCTTCAGCTCCTCGCTGAATAGATGAATCGCTTGCAATTGACTGGCCGACGCAGGCAGCTCAAATTGTGAAGTCTTAATGAATTTCTGGTACCCTCGGTCCAGCAAACGCGACACTTCCCCGCCAAACAGTGCTCCCGGTCGCTCCGCAAACGCCGCCGGCACACCCGCCGCATCGCTCCCTGGGACCGGAACCAGCACCGCCCCTGCCCCATGCTTGCCCACCAAAACAGCTCCTGCGACTCCGGCGAGGGGTCGAACATCAAACGAATGCGCGCGCAGGATCTCGAGCGTCTGATCGAAGTTCGGATTGCGGGATTTTCGGCTCATGGTCGCTTTCCAGTCCGCGAGGATGTTGAAATAGGAATCGGCGGAATCTTCCCCCCGCTCCAACCTCGCTCACCCAAATCTCGCATAACCGGAGCGCCTGCCGCAATTTTCCATGGAAATCAACCGAACACACACGCAACACGGCTCCTCCTTGCCTGAACGCATCGGCTCCACGCCGCTCGTCCGTCTTGCCCAGTCGGTCCGGGATCTCCAGGGCATCACCCTCCTCGCCAAGGCCGAGTGGGCCAACCCCGGCGGCAGCGTGAAGGACCGCGCCGCCGCCTCCATGGTCTCCGATGCCCGTGCCCGCGGCCTGCTCGTTCCCGGAAAAACCCTCCTCGACGCCACCAGCGGCAACACCGGCATCGCTTTCGCCATGCTCGGCGCCGCGCTCGGCTTTCCCGTCCAGCTTGCGATGCCCTCCAACGTCTCGCCCGAGCGCAAGCGGATCCTGCATGCCTACGGGGCTGAAGTGGACTGGACCAGCCCGGACCTCGGCTCCGATGGCGCCATTCGCCGCGCACGCGAGATGGCCGGCAACGACCCCGATCGCTATTGCTACATGGACCAGTACTCCAACGACGCCAACTGGCTGGCCCACTACCGCACCACCGGCCTCGAGATCTGGGAGCAGACAGCCGGCCAGGTCACCCACTTCGTCGCCGGCCTCGGAACCAGCGGAACCTTCATGGGAACAACCCGCCGCCTCAAGGAGTTCAACCCCGCCATCCAGGCCATCAGCTTCCAGCCCGACTCGCCCTTCCACGGGCTCGAAGGGCTCAAACACATGGGAACCTCCATCGTTCCCGCCATCTACAACCCCCACCTGTCCGACCGCGCCCTGGAAGTGGACACCGAAGCCGCCTACGACATGGCCCGGCGCCTCGCCCGCGAGGAGGGTCTGCTGGTTGGCATCTCCGCCGCCGCCGCCGTGGTGGCCAGCCTCAAAATAGCGCGGGAAGAAGCCTCCGCCGGCCGCCCCGCCGTCATCGTCACCGTCCTGCCCGACGCGGCCGACAAGTACCTGTCCGAGCGTTTTTGGGAGGGAGAGGAGGATGGATGGGCATACTCCATTTGAATCGCGCTGTTTACGACGCCATCCGCGCCCACGGCGAGGAAACCTGGCCCCACGAGTGCTGCGGCGTCCTCCTCGGCCGGTTTTCCCCCGCAAACGCCTCCACCACCGATGCAGCCGGCAAGGAACTCGGCGGATGGCAGGTCCAGGCCGCCGTCCGCGCCGGAAACACCCGCACCGACTCCGCCCACAACCGCTACCAGATCGCCCCCGTAGAGCTGGTCAAAATCGAGCGCGACGCACGCCGCCAGGGCCTCGACATCGCCGGCTTCTACCACTCCCATCCTGACCACCCCGCCCAGTGGTCCGCCACCGACTTTGCCGAGGCCCACTGGCTGGGCTGCTCCTACGTCATCACCGCCGTCGCACAGGGCAAAGCCACCGTCACCAACTCCTTCCTGCTGGCCGGCGCCACCGAGGAAGACAAGCGCTTCGACCAGGAAACCATCCTCGTCGAAGACCAACCCGGCACACCCGATCCAACCTGAACACCCCTTATTCAAACGGGTTGGACCACCACAAAGCTGTCATCCTGAGCGCAGCGCAGCCAAGTCGAAAGCCTGCCCTGAGCGAAGCCGAAGGGGGCCTGCGGTTGTTCTTGCATTTTGCTCTTACCGCATCGAATCCCGCCCCAACCGAATCTACTCATGGGAGAGGAGCCCTGCGCATGACCATCTTCATCCCCACTCCCTTGCGCCTTTACGCCGGCGGCCAGGATGCCGTAGAACTCGACGCGCCCACCGTCGCCGACGCCCTCGAAGCCCTCACCCAGGCCCATCCCGATCTCCGCAAACACCTCTTCACTGCCGAAGGCAAACTGCGCGCTTTTGTTAACCTGTACTTGAACGACGAGGATGTGCGATACCTCCCAGCCAAGGAGGCCACGGCCGTCACATCAGCCGACACGCTTTCCATCATCCCCTTCATCGCCGGAGGGAACTAGCCGTGACCGCCCATCCGGCTCCGCCGCGGCAAACTGCTTCGGTGCTCAGCCTCTTCAGCAACCGGAACTGCATCAACCCGAAACGTTAACCCGGAGAACCTGGAACCCATGCCAACCATCGCTTCCCCTGCCGAGCTTCCCGAACTCTCGACCGACGACCTCTCGCGCTACTCGCGCCACCTCATCCTCCCCGAAGTGGGCATGGAGGGCCAGCAGAAGCTGAAGGCTGCCCGCGTGCTTTGCGTGGGAACCGGCGGGCTCGGCTCGCCTCTTGCGCTTTATCTGACCGCGGCAGGCATCGGGACACTCGGACTTGTGGATTTCGACGTGGTGGACGCGTCGAATCTGCAGCGCCAGATCATCCACTCGACCAAGGACATTGGCCGGAAAAAGATTGATTCCGCAGAAGAGAAGCTGAAGGCGCTGAACCCGGCCATCCATATCGTGAAGCACGAGACGATGCTGTCGAGTGCGAATGCACTTGAGATCATCAAGGACTACGACATCGTGGCCGATGGGACGGACAACTTTCCCACGCGCTACCTGGTGAACGATGCCTGCGTGCTGCTGAACAAGCCCAACGCCTACGGGTCGATCTTCCGGTTCGAGGGGCAGGCCAGCGTGTTCGCGACTGAGACAGGCCCATGCTACCGCTGCCTCTATCCCGAGCCGCCGCCGCCGGGGCTGGTTCCTAGCTGCGCAGAGGGTGGCGTACTGGGGATTCTGCCGGGGCTGGTCGGCGTGATTCAAGCAACTGAAGTGATCAAGCTAATTCTCGGCAAGGGCGAACCGCTGATCGGGCGTTTGTTGCTGGTGGACGCGCTCAGCATGCGCTTCCGCGAGCTGAAGCTGCGCAAGAATCCGGAGTGCCCGGTGTGCGGCACTCACCCCACTGTCACAAAGCTGATCGACTACGAACAGTTCTGCGGCATCATGCCTGAAACACCCCAGGACAAAAACATGAAGAATGGCATTCCCCAGCTTTCGGTGAAAGAGTACAAGAGCCGTATCGATAGAGGCGACGATCTGTTCCTGCTCGACGTGCGCGAGCCCTACGAGTACAAGATTGCGCAGATCGGCGGAACGCTGATTCCGCAGAATGATGTGCCCAACCGGCTGGCGGAGATTCCGCGCGACAAGGAGATTGTGGTGCAGTGCCGCTCAGGCGCGCGCAGCCAACGGATCGCTGAGTTGCTCAAGCAGCAGGGCTACACGCAGGTAGTGAACCTGGCGGGCGGCATCCTGGCGTGGGCCGATGAGATTGATCCGAAGATTCAGAAGTACTGAATTGTGCCAGAATAGATCTACGAACTGGTGCCAGGCCACATGAATACGTATCTTGAAATCCCGGCCCTTCCCCCGCGCAGCATTGTGCTCACTCCTCCGCTCACCGATGAGGAGTTTGAGCATATGTGCGAGCAAACCAAGCTCGGTTCGCTGGAGCGG
Source organism: Acidobacteriaceae bacterium (assembly GCA_003165935.1). Classification (GTDB taxonomy): domain Bacteria; phylum Acidobacteriota; class Terriglobia; order Terriglobales; family Acidobacteriaceae; genus Telmatobacter. Next base: position 18,892 of record PMXB01000344.1, read on the forward strand.
AGCAAGGAAGGGACGATTATCGTGAACGCACCCGCAGGCGGGATGACTAGCAGCAGCAACAACGAGATCAGCCGGCAACTGGGCAATTGGTGGATTCAGCACAGGCGAGGCAGAGTCTTCGATTCCAGCGGCGGCTTCTTTCTTCCAGATGGGTCCATGCTCAACCCCGATGCCGCGTATGTGACGGCGACGCAGTTGCAGGGCCTTAGGCGCAAGGATCTCGCTCGCTTGCCGCGGCTTACTCCAGCCTTCGTTGTCGAACTGCGCTCGGAGAGCGACCGGCTGAGCGAGGTTGCCACGAAGATGGAAGCATGGATCGCGAACGGCGTCGAGGTAGGATGGTTGATTGATCCGGATGCGAAGCAGGTTCACATCTATGCCAAGGGAAGCGAGACGCGCGTTGAATCTGGCCACACCGTTGCCGGCTCTGGACCTGTCGATGGATTCGTCCTCGATCTCGAAGAGGTCTGGCGTTGCTACGAGTAGACGATTTGCTGTAAGACCCCTTCCGTCCCCCCCACGAAGACCATGGGTAGCGAGTCTCGGGGCAATCGGGTATTTCGCATTCCGAAGATTTGCAGGGGCTAAAGCCCAGTCATTTTATTGGCCATATCGGCACGACTGAAGTCGTGCCCTTTTACAAAGCATTCTGTGGAGAGGTTCGTAAGATTGACTGCTATGCCATCCGAGATCCCACCCAGAAATATCCCAGTATTGATCGGCAGTCACGTTCGTCTGGAGCCGATTGGGCTGCGTCATGTGGACGGGCTGGTGGCTGCGGCAAACGCCGACCCTTCGCTTTATAAGTGGACGGTTGTGCCGCAGACGCGGCAAGCGATGCAGACCTACGTGGAGACGGCGATGGCCGTGCGCGATGCAGGCACGGGCCTGGCTTTTGCGACGGTTCGATTAGAGGACGGCGTTGTCATCGGGTCTACGCGCTACTTCGACATGGAGCACTGGAATTGGCCTGCGGGCCATTCGCGCCATGGCAACCCGAACCCCGACGTCTGCGAGATTGGCTACACGTGGCTGACGAGCTCGGCTATTCGCACGCCTGCAAACACGGAAGCGAAGCTGATGATGCTGACCCATGCGTTCGAGGCATGGAAGATGATGAGGGTGTGTCTGCACACCGACTCGCGAAACGTGCAGTCACGGGCAGCGATGGAGCGGATTGGATGCAAGTTTGAAGGGATTCTGCGTTCCCACCGCATGGCGAGCGACTTTATCGCTCGCGACTCGGCACGATACTCGATCGTTGCGGAGGAGTGGCCTGAAGTGAGGCGGCGGCTGACGGAGATGGCCGCGGCGCGGTAGGAAATCCATTTGAGAAGTGCCCGGGGTCGAAGACTTAGAGCGTAGTTTCCGAAGTGCAACCGCAGATCCTTCGACTGCGTCCCGGCGCGCCGGGACTTAGCTCAGGATGACAGCTCTGTTGTTTAGCGAGTTCAGGACACCGGGGGAAGACTGGCGGGCCGAGCGCTGCCGGTGCCTTACATCGAGGATGCCGCGCCGAGGATGATCGCGTCCGCGCCTTCGCTGAACTCGTAGCTGGGGTCCTGGCTTGCGCCGACTTCGGCTTTCACGTGAGTAGAAACCAGCGAACGCACTTGCGGGAAGAGTTGATCGAGCCGCTCGGCTCCGTGGCTCCGGCGCAGAGCGTCAAGCAGATAGTGGGTGAAGTAGCCGTTCTGGAGCTTCGCGCTCTCCCAGGATTCCTGGCTGGCGCGGCTGGCCGTGATTACCGCGCGCCCGTAGCCGATGGTCAAATTCTGGAAGGCCGCGCTGAAGGCCGGCGGACCCGGGGACCCGGCGGCCTTGTCTTGCGAGATCGGCGCGGAGAAGCCACGCGAAGCTGTTCCGCCCGCTCCTGTCTCAAGGCTGGTGAGCGCGTCGCCGCTGAAGCATGTATCCAAAACCAAAACCACGCGGCGGGCCTTGACCTCGCGATTGATCTGCTGCACGAGATCGATCATCTGCAGTGAGGTCGCATAAAGAGTGGCTGCGTCGTCGAGGTTGGTATCGTGGACGACCACGTAGCTCACGCCGTTGGGATCGTCTTCGCGCGGCGAGCCGTGGCTCGATAGGTAGACCACAACCAAGTCGTCAGGCTGGGCGTTGACGCGCAATATCCCCAGGCCTTCGCGAATGCCCTCAAGCGTGGCCTTGTCGTTGGCAAGGTGGATGATGTGGCTCGGGTCGAACTGCCCGCCCTTCGGGTCTTTGAGAAAGTCGACGAAGTCCGATGAGTCCTTGACGGAGTAGTGGAGCGAGGGGATCCGCTTGTCGGTGAAGGAATCGATGCCCACGACGAGAGCCCACTTCTGGCGGACCTTGCCGGGGGTTGGGCCTGGCGTGGAGCTGGGCGCCGAGCCGTTCGTTTGGCCGGAGGCTTGCAGCTCGGGCGTAGACGGGGGTGCTGCGGAGGGCGGCAGCGAGAAGGGATCGAACGCTGCGGTGTAGCCCAGGTCGTCGACCTTGGTCTTGGCATAGGTCGCGTCTCTTTCCATGCCCAGGCGGTGCGCAACGGCCATGCGGTAGTACCAGAGCTCGCCAAAGTCTCTGCAAACGCGCGTGCCCCGCTCGAGAGTCGAAGCCATGACCAGCAGTTTCGATTTTCCTGCCGGGGTATCGGCAGAAAGCCTCGGCGTGATCTCTTCTTTAACGCGATTGAGCGCGCTCAGTGCCCCGTTGCAACTGTCGCTTTGGGCAGGCGCGGCTGGCGGAACCGCACTGACGACAACCGCACCGAACAGGAGCAGGGCAATCGAGCAACGGGCTCTCACTTGCTGTTTCCCGCAGGCGCTTTGGCGGGCGCGCCGGACCCGCCAGACGACCCACCACTTAGCCGCTGGCGGATCATGCGGCCATAGATTCCGCCATTCGCTTTGCATGCCTGGCTCAATTTCACCGGATCTTCAGTGAAATTGAACTTGTACCTGGTAGCGCGCGCAGCCTGCAGGAAGTCGGCGGAACGGATATAGTCCTTGATGCTGTCGTCGTCGACACCACTTGAGCAGAAACTCAGCACCTGATCCAACGGCGATTGAATGGCACCGGGGGTCTTTGCTGCGGCTTTACCGGAGGCGACTCCGGTTGCCGCGAGGGCCTTGGCGTTTTCGTCGCGATAGCGCTGGATCTTGGCGTAGATGGCGATGGCCTCTTCGGTGCGCGCGTCGCCGGGGCGAAACTCCTTTTCCTTCGGGTTCTCCCCGATGATNNCGCTTGCCAGAGGTGCTGTCGTTGAACTCGCGGGTAAGGTCGTAGGCCTGCGCCTCCTTGGCAACCGCAATCAGGTACTCGCGGTAGGAGTCGTCTTCCGGCTTGGGAAATTTGTCCATCTTCTCGGCGCCTTCTTCCAGTGCGCCCCAACGATGAGTGAGCGCGAGATCGGACAGGGGCTCCAGCTTTTTGCCGGGGAGCTGAGCTTCAAATGGTTCGTCGGCGGGAGCAATTCGCTTGCCCATGTCTTCGACGATCTCCGTTACCAATTGATCGCGGCACCCGTTCTCGCTGCCTTCAGCCTCAAGATTCTTGGAGCTACGATTGAAGACATCGGCAAAGGGCAGCGTGGTGGGCTGGAAGCCGGCGGTCTCCACCAGGTTTTCAGAATCGAGGGCGGTATGGGTAGCGACGTCGATGGCCTGGTAGGCGACTTCGATCTTTCCCCGGAAGGCATCGCGACTGGCTTTGCCCAGAGCCTTTTCGGTCCACTTTTCGGTGTAGTAGTTGGTGACGGAGAATTTGAGGATTGTTTGCGGATTGGAATCGTTCAGGATGAACCGCGGATCCTTTTGAATCATTACCGTGAGCTTTGTTTTGAGAAGCGCTTGAAGTTCGTCCCCACTGTTTTTGACGGCGTCGGCAGCGGCCTCAATGCGGATTCTCTTGCCTTGCAGGTTCACCGTGGGAGGCAGCAGGCGATTTATGGTCACTGCTTTCTTTCCCAACATTCCAAATCCCTGAGCATGAGTTCTGGGAGCCGCAATGGGGCCAAGGATGACGGTCGTTGCAACGACGAAGCCAAACACCTTAGTGTTCATGGTCCATTCATCCTTGGACACGGAGTTCGAGGGACAGAAAACGGAAACCCGGGGACTGCCGGACTCTTGCTCGCAGCGGGAAGCCAACTGGAATCGAGGAGTCTGATCGGGGCGAAGGCCCGGTGCTGGTATGAAGGTAAAACCGCTGGACCGTTCCGTCAAACCAAGGAATGGGAATTCGCCAACGGACGTCAGGCTTGAGATGGAGCGAAAGAGTGGCCGTGAGGTCTCGATACAGAACGCCAATCGAATGCGCTCAACGCAAGGCTACCGCGCCATCTCCAAAGGACCGGGGCGGGGCGAGTCACCATTTTTGGTACCATCGTCCAGCTTGCCGAAGATCATTTTGCCGCTGGCAGTTTGAAGCACGCTGGTGACCGAGATCTCGACCGGCTTGCCGATGAGTTTGCGGGCATGGTCAACCACCACCATGGTTCCGTCATCGAGGTAGCCGACGCCCTGGTTGTACTCTTTTCCCTCCTTGAGGATAAGGACGGTCATGTGCTCGCCGGGCAGGACCACGGGCTTGAGAGCATTGGCCAGGTCGTTGATGTTGAGCACTTCAACGTGGTGCAGATGGGCCACCTTGTTCAGGTTGAAGTCGTTGGTCACCACCTTGGCTTCCCACTTTTTGGCCAGTTCCAGCAGCTTCAGGTCCACTTCGCGGATGGAGGGGAAGTCGTCGGGGACGATCTGCACCATGACGCGCGTATTGGACTGCATGCGCTGCAGCATGTCGAGGCCGCGGCGGCCGCGCTGGCGTTTCGAGCTGTCAGTGGAGTCGGCCACGACCTGGAGTTCCCTGAGAACGAACTCGGGGACCACCATGGTGCCGTCAATAAAGCCGGCCTCGGCAATATCGGCGATGCGACCATCGATGATCACGCTGGTATCCAGCACCTTGGCGCTGCGCCGCGTGGGCTTGTCGCCGGTGAAGATGGTGCCCAGGGCCGCAGGGTTGAGCAGGTCTCCTTTGCTGGCGCCGACCAGGAGTCCCACGTAGGTCATGAGTAGCAGGACAAAGATCTGCAGGACAGCCGAAGTCCCACCGGGAAGCGGAGCACTGCGCAGGACGAGGCAAAAGAGCGCTGCGCCAAAGATGCCCAGCACGCTGCCTGCGACTGCGCCAATCAGGCGTCGCAGGGTAAGAGCCCGCACACGAATTTCGACGATGATGACGCCGGCGGCGGCAGCAGCGCCCCCACCAGCACTGATCCACTCGTTGAGCCCGAAGGGACGAAGAAAGTAGCAGACGCCAGCCAGGAGAGCAACAAACAGAAAACGAAGAACGATGAGATCCATATGAACCAACCCCCGCTGGCGCAACAGGAACAGCGCCGGACCGGGCACAAGTGGCGAGTATGAACAGTTGCTGGTAGTCTCGTCAAGCGCGAGCGTACTTCACCAAAGAGAACAGCAGGACCGATGAAGGGGCGGCACTGGTAAAGGGCGGAGCCGGACGCCAGAAAACGCCGGAATTCAAGGGCGCGCACGGCACAGCGCCCCTTAAAGCAACGCTGTGCTCGAAGCTTGAGGACATAGATTCGGGAACAGAGACCGAACAATAAGTCCTGAGGAATGAGGCCTCGATTATGAGGCCTGGGCCAGTTCCATCCCCGCATGGGAGCGCACCGAGCCCTTGCGCGGTCCGCGTTTGCGGGCGCTCATGACCTTGATGCGCTCGAGCAACTCTTGCGGCGAGCAGGTCTTCTTGGCCAACATGGCATCGGCGCGATGAAGCTCGGCCTCCATCTTCTGCGGATCTCCGAGCAGGATCATCGGGACATGCGAAGCAATTTGCTTCAACCGCTCTACAAGTTGGCTTCCATTCATCTGCGGCATCGCGAAGTCGGCGAGGACGAGGTCAACCTGGGTTTCGGAAAAGAGGGCTACCGCCTCCTGGCCGGTGGTGGCGGAAAGTACCCGGTATCCATTGGTGGAAAGCATGAACTTGAGCACCGAAAGCTCCAATTCGTTGTCGTCTACGCAGAGAATGATCTTCTTTGGCCGCATGTCTGGGTCGTACTCCTTCGAATTCAATTGGTTCATCCGGCCTCTGGGCAAAAGCTCTCCTGTGCCCACTCAGATGGCAGGCTGACGGAGGCAGAAGCCAGGGTCGGTAAATGGCGGGAACGATCTTCGCTTCCCGGTGTAACACACGCCGAGTGAACCGCTCAGGTCAAGGGCAATTCCCCGCGAGGGGCGCGCCCTTTCCGCACAGCGGCATCCGGACATTGATACCCGGAAGGCTAGAATCGCTCACGATACTTTGTGGGTTTTTGCCTGGGGTAAGACCAGCTTTGGGGCCGGTTAATTTGCTTCAATGAAAGCCGAGAGTACAGGTCACAGACGGCATTGAAAAGAGAGAATAGCAGGCGAAGTTCGGCGTGAAAATCCGCTTGTAACAGGCAGGAATTGGCTAGGGTGAACCATAACCGTTACTTGCGTTGATGAATTCCTGTTGAAACTTTGTGCATCAAGGCAGGAAAAGCTGTCCTTTTGCAACAAGAACAGTGCTGCCCGCGACGCGCACATCGGTTACGCGCGACAAAAGCATTTCGGCCGAGAGAAACAAGTCGCTGGGGCGCGCGATCTCAATACCCTGACGCAGGTGAATGTGCCTGCCCGGAGCCACCGCGCCGTGTTGAACGAGGTAAGCGATGGCGCATCCCGCTGCTGAGCCAGTGGCAGGATCCTCGCCTCCGTAGAACTGCATTCGCGCGCGGTAGTCGGGCTCCGTCGTGCCCGTTGGCCCAAGCACGTAGAACCAGCGCGCACCGCGCTCGCGCAGCCAATTCGTGGCTTCGTTGTGGCGAACACTGAGATCGGCGAGCGAAGCAGCCGAGGAAAGAGCGACGATGGCGAAGGCGGTCCCGGTCGAGACGATCTGCGGCGGAAGGGCTGGGTCAAAGCCGGCGACGTCAAGGCCGGTTAGCTCGGCAACCTCCGCTGGATTGAGCGTTTCGCCGAATTTGGGGTCCGGCTGAGTCATTTCGCCAAAGAGGCGCCCATCGCCCGCGAACTTCACCGGGACGGGGCCCACGTTAAGGCGCAGTGTGATGGTGTCGCCCACGAGTGCGGAGGGAGCAGAGAGTTTGAGCACGCTGGCGGTTCCCAGCGTGGGATGGCCGGCGAAGTTGAGTTCTTCCTGGGTGGTGAAGATGCGGACGCGGATTCCTTCGGCGCGTTCGACATCGGGCGCACGACGCTCGACGAAGGTGGTCTCAGAGAGGTTGAATTCGCGGGCGATGGCCTGCATCTGATCGGTAGTGAGACCGATTGTATTCATGACCACCGCGAGCGGGTTGCCCTTGAGAGCGGTACTGCTGAAGACGTCCGCGACGAAATAGTCGAGTTCGGGCAAAGTGGATTCTCCACTGCGTTCTGCTGTTTCAAGAATGGGGCCGTCCCTACGGGACTGGCGGTCTGCTGAGTATCCGATTCCCCACGCTGAAACGCGGGGCTAACAAACACTGCGCCTACGGCGCGTTTCATTCCTGTCCTGTCGGCGACGCCGGTGGACGACTGCCGCAAGGCAGGCTCGTGCAGAGCGTCTAATGCGTGGCAGGATTCAGTCTAGCCGGATTTCTGGTGGAAAAACGCGAAGGGCCGCCAACTCCGGGGGAGAGAGGGCGGCCCTTCGCGCGGGTGAAGCAGATCATGGCGAAGTTAAATGTTGCAGGGAATGCGTGGTTCAGGGTATTAGCCCCGCTCTCCAGTGGAGGGCGGAGTCTAAACTTTGGAGCGCAAGGCGAGGCGCGAAGATCGGAGCGCGACCGTCAAATGGCGACGAGCGGGCGGGGAAGCCGTGTCTTCGCGCGATCTAGGAACAGACGCATACGCAGAGCCTCAGCGCGCTGGATGGCCACCAGGCGCATATGCCGCTTGATGTGGTCGCCATCTTTCAGCAAGGCAACCTGGGCCTCGTCGGCAACGGCGTCCGTCTCGAGGCGTTCGATGCGCGTCTCCACCATGCGGCGGAATCTTGGGCTGATCTCAATGCCGTCGGTGAGGGAGCTATCGGCAAACATGGCGGTATCCTCCTGGCTTGATCCCGTGGTCCCTGGAAAACTTTTCTTGTGGGCTCAAGTAATCTCAGCTACAGCCGATATTAGGGAAGACTCATGAAAGGCGCCAGATTACGCTCGCTCAGCGGGGAGAGTGACTGGGATTGTATGAAAACGGGACAGGCGCCGCGAGGAGTGCGGGCGCGGACGCCCGCACGACAGCCGGTCTGGAGACCGGCGCTACACGACGGCGCTAATTGGATTGATTGTCCGCAGCCACGGTGGCGTAGTAGCCCTTGCGCACCTGTGTCTTCATGCCATCGCCCTTGCACTCCACCGAAAGATGACGGAAGGTGCCGTCGAGCTTGGTATTGGTCGGGGTATAGGTGCCTACATACTGGGTGCGCAACTCGTCCTGAATCTGCTGGAACGCCTCTTCCAGCTTCTTTGAGTTGTGGCCCACGTTGATGACCCGGCCACCGGTGGCCTCGGTGACTTCCTTCATCGCCGAGTAGCCGTAGTAGCCCATGCCCTGCATCAGGTAAGCCTCATTGACGTCCGCAATCAGAATGACGTAGATGACGGTGTTGGCTTTCTGCGCCGCGGCGATGGCGTCTTTGATCTTGTGGCGGCTGCCTTCATCCTGCCCGTCTGTGAGCAAGATGAGCGCCTTGCGCCCGGTCTCTTCGCGCATCTTCTCGTTGGAGGCGAGATAAATGGCGTCGTAGAGCACCGTGCCGCGTGGATCTCCCGAGGTTGGAACCGGACCTGGGCCGATGGAGCCCGGGGCGTTGATCTCCGCCTTGTTCAGTGCGCGGGCAAGAAGGCGGGGACTGTTGGTGAGGTCCTGAAGGACATCGACGTTCACATCGACGGAGAGCGCGAAAGCCTGATCCTTCTGGCGGAGCACTTCCTGGAGGAATTCGCCGCCGGCCTCCTGCTCGAGAGGCAGCACGCGGGTCTGGCTGCCGGATGTGTCCAGCAGAATGCCCAGCGTAAGAGGCAGGTTGTTTTCGGCGTTAAAGTTTTTCCATGTCTGCGGGACTTTGTCTTCAAGGACGGTGCAGTCATTTTTCGTGAGGTGCGCCACCAACTGTCCCTGCTTGTCCTTGACGTCGAAGACGACGTCGACCAGGTTGACGTTGACCTTGAATGTGGCTACCGACTCCTCTTCAGGGGCCTGGGCCGGAGCATGGCTCACGGGAGGCGCATCGGGAGAAGGCGCAAGCTGGCCCCAGGCAGCCACGGACAGCAGGGGCAGCAAGATGAAGGTGGGGGCAGTTCTGCTTCCAAGTCGCATTCTGGTCATTTGGACGATTTTCGGACCTCGAAGAAAGCATACCGGAGCGGTTTAAGCGCGTGCCGGGCAACCTGCGGAGCTTTGGCGCGTCTGATAGTCTGACGATTGGAGTATTGTGTGTTGGCCAATGTCCGGTCCAACCTGTTTTGTGGTCATTTTTGATCTGATCGCGCCCGTTTCGGCGGTGGATGTCCGACGGATTGACGATATTTCGATTCGTGCCGTGGTTTGTACCAGTGAGGGAAGAATACCTGTGAAGCTCGCGTTATCGGCAGTTGCATTAGCGGCAGTATTCGGTGGGATTTCAGTCTCAGGCGGTTCGGCGTGGGCACAGCAGCAGCCTGCCGTCCCCGACGCGCCAGTGCCGCAGGCCCACGCACCATTGGCCGGTACTACCGGCACGCCGATTACCCCGGGAAAGGGTGCCGGCACCGAACAGACAGGAGCGAGTTCCTCCTCGATGACCGCCCAGGAGCCCGCCGCCCAGAGCCCGCCCCCACCGGCAAGGGACGAAGTTCAGACCGCGCCGCCCGAGATACCTGCGCCGGGCGAGGGCATGTCAGCCCTCCACCACGACATCGAGATCAACGTGAACTTCGTCGAAGTTCCGGTCACGGTGAAGGACACCAAAGGCAACCTGGTTGCCGGGCTCACCTTCCGCGACTTTCAGGTCTACGAGAACAACACCCGCGAGCCGCTCAAGCTTTTCACGGTGGATCCCGCGCCGTTGTCGATCTCGTTTGTGATCGACCAAAGTCTGACCTCCGACGTGATGGCCAAAGTGAACAACTCGCTTGACGCCATCCAGGGCGCGCTCACCCCCTACGACGAGATTGCGATCTTTACTTACGCGAACGGCTCTCAGGAGCGGACCGGCTTTACCGGTGCGCAAAGCGCGCGCGTGCCCTTTGTGCTCTCCATGACCAAGACCGCGGGGACCGAGATGCTGGTTCCGGTGAACAGCGGCCCGTTTGCCGGGTGCAGCATCCGCGAAAACGGCAACTGCGTCGACCCCAACTTGCAGCCGGGCCAGTCAGCCGGGAACGGGTCATTCATCACGATTCCGAAGGAGATTCATACCCTGAACGACGCGATACTTGCGGCGGCGAAGGAACTTTCGACGCGTCCCAAAGGCCGGCGAAGGATCATCTATGTCATCTCCGACGGCAAGGAGTACGGCAGCAAGGCCACCTACAAAGAGGTGCTCCGCTACCTGCAGACCAACAAGATCGCGGTTTACGGCACGGCGGTGGGCGACGCGGCGCGCTGGGGCGAGGGCTACATCAGCCGCCTGCATATTCCCTTCACCATGTATGACAACCGGCTTGCCTCGTATGTGCTGGCGACGGGCGGCACGCTGGACAGCGAGAATGGCCTGAACGGCATTGAAAAGAGCTACGCCAAGATCGCCGAGGAAGCCCGCAATCAGTACACACTGGGCTATTTGAGCCACGAGTCGATCTACGACGACAAGTACCGCCCCATCGAGGTGCGGGTATCGCGGCCGGGGCTTGAGGTGATCTCAAAGAAGGGCTACTATCCCTCGGCCCAGGACACAAAATAGCCTGTGAGCGGGTCGGGCGCCGCCGCGGGCTTCGGCCTGCTCTCTGCATCTTCCTGGGGAGGGTCTGACTTTGTCGGTGGCCTGGGCGCGCGCCGTGCGCCGGCGCTGCTGGTGGTTGTTGCAGGACACTCCTTCACCCTGATCGTGCTGCTGGCCATCTGCCTGGGGATGCGGTTTGCCGTTCCGGGCTGGAGCCCGTTTCTCTATTCGGCAATCGGTGGATTTGAAGGCGCGCTCGCCCTCGCTCTCTTCTATCGGGCATTGGCGATGGGCGCCATGGGGCTGACGGCTGCGCTCTGTGGCTTGATTACAGCGCTGATCCCGGTTCTGTTCTCGATGATTCATGAGGGGCTGCCGAAAGCGCTGGAAGCAGTGGGACTGGCCATGGGCCTTTGCGCAATATGGCTGATCACGCGGACGCCTTCGGCGAATGAGGGCTTGACCGGCGACGAGTTGGCCTCGGGAGCGGTGGGGAAGGCTGCTTCGCGGGCTCCGCTGTTGATGGGGGCGCTGGCCGGGGTTGGCTTCGGGAGCCAGTTGGTCCTGCTGAAGATGGCCGGGACGGTGAGCATCTTCTGGATTATGGCGGATGCCCGCGCGGCGGGGGTTGCGGGCCTGATTGTGGTACTCCTGATCGTTTATCGAAAGGGGCTGCCGAAGGGGTCCGGCGAGATGGCGGGAAAAGGAATTCGAGCTGGCTATCTGGGCTTTGGAATCCTGGCGGGATTGCTGGATACGGTGGGGAACCTCTTTTACATTCTGGCCAGCCGGATGGGGCGGCTTGATGAGGCAGCGATGATCTGCTCGCTGTATCCCGGCGGAACGATCCTGCTGGCGATGCTTTTTCTGGGCGAAAAGCCCAGCCGGCGGCAGGTGGCGGGGATTGCGCTGGCACTGACGGCTGTGGTGCTGCTGAGCGTTTAGCGGCCTGCGACCGGATGAAACTGCGATCAAACGCAGCAAAGGCCCGCGTAGCGCGGGCCTTTCTTGAACAACCGTTGATATTTAGGTGTCTGCGGGTAGGTGACCGGCCTTGCGATCAACCCCCAGCCAGGGCTCAAACAGGCAATCCAATCCGACGCTTTTAGCCGGATTCCCGAGCTACTTCTGCTCGGTCGGGGCTGCGGGGGGCGCAGGAGGAGGAGTCACATTCTGCTGTGTGGGCGGAGGGGGAGTTGGATCGGTAACGCCTTTGATCCCCTCTTTGAAGCCCTTGAGACCCTCGCCCAATCCCTTGCCCAACTCGGGCAGGCGCTTGGCGCCAAACAAAAGAAACGCAACCACGCCCAGCACTACGAGGTGCCACGGCTGAAGTAGATCGCCCATAAGTGTTCCTCCACGCGCCTCTTTCCAACGGCGCGCATATCCATCGATATTGTCGCACAAAGGCGCATTGGCGTGCCGGGCGGTTGTGGAGGGGCCGTCCCTACAGGACTTGCGGTCGTTTCGACGCCGGTTCCGCAAGCTGACCCGCGTGGCTAACCAACGCTGCGCCTACGGACCGTTTAGTTCACCTGAGCGGGCTTGCCGAGCCGTTCGGTGACCATGGCATAGAAGGCGCGCAGGTCTTCTTCAGAACCGATGGTGAGGCGCCGGTAGACCTTCATCAGTGGAAATAGCCGGGAGCCGCGGACCTCGATGGCGGGAACAGCCGCCGCGCCGCCGGGATACTGGGTCATCTCCCAGGTGCCGGCATAGCGCCGCCGGAGCACCTCACCCAGGTAGCTGCCCCAGAGGCGGACTTCGAAGTCGAGATCCATCTCGGGGCTTTCGCTCACCAGCACGAGGATGTCGTCGAGGAAGTCAATCGACTCCGCAGTAAAGTCGAGCTCTTGCTTGAGCTGGCTCCGGGCCAGGTCGGCCGCCGCCCGGGCGTAGCCAGCCATCATCGCTTCCAGGTCAGGAAACGACGCCGATTCCAACTGTTTCCGGAGTGCACTCGGATTGGCCACACTTCAGCATAAACGCATTCGTTGGTTCGGCGTCTCGTTCCTGGCTATTCGGGATTGGAACTCTCACATACGCTTGTGGCAGACTGAAGTGTGTAGTGGAGGCCCCTCTTGATCCCCCTCAGGAAGAACGCTCTATTGTTTATGTGGGTCTGCGCTTTGGTTCTGGCCTTGGCCCCCGTTTCGGCCCAAGGCTCGAACCGGGAGCTGTTCCCGGATCCCTCGCAGGCCAAGGCAGACATTGCGGCAGCACTGAAAGTGGCGGCACGGAAACACAAGCGCGTGCTGCTCGATTTTGGGGGCGACTGGTGTGGCGAATGCCAGGTGCTCGACCTGTATCTTCACGACGGAAATAACCTACACATTCTCGATGCGGGCTTTGTCCTTGTGCATGTAAACGTCGGTCACGTGGACACCAACCTCGACATCGCAGAGAAATACCAGGTTCCAGTCAAGCGCGGTGTTCCGTTGCTGGCAGTGCTCAGCGACAAGGGAACTCTACTGTACGCGCAAAAGAGGGGCGAGGGCGAGGCGATGAGCCGCACGGAATCTCCCTCGGCCGTCACCAGCTTCCTGGTGCGATGGAAGCCTGCAACCGCTGGATGCTCGGCCGTAATGCTGAACTGTTAAGGACTTAATAAAGTGGCTTTGGAACGCAGCAAACTGACTTCTCGCAAGGCCCCTACCTCACCGAGGGGCACTCGCAACGTCACCGTTACCCGCCGATTTGAATGCTCTCCGGAATCGGTCTTCGATGCGTGGCTGGACCCGGCCAAGGCGGGGAAGTTCCTGTTTGCTACTCCCGGCGGGGAGATGACGAAGGTTGAGATCAACGCCATCCCGGCGGGAAGGTTTCTTATTGTGGAACGCCGCGGTGGCCAGGAAGTGGAGCATCTCGGCGAATACTTCGAGATTCATCGCCCGCGCCGTCTGGCCTTCACTTTTGTGGTCCCCAAATACTCGCCGGTTTCAACGCGGGTGAGCATCGAGATCGAGCCTTTAAAGATCGGATGCGAGCTGCGGTTGACCCACGCGGGAGTTCCCGAGGCAAACGCCGCCAAAACTGAAGAGGGCTGGGGCGGAATTCTGGATGGATTGGCCAAAGTTATCGGCTAGGCGCCGAAGCGAGCGATTCCTAGCGCTGATTTAGAATCAAGCCATACATGAAGTGTCCTTATTGCGGGTTTGGGCAAGACCGGGTGGTGGACTCGCGCGAGAGCAAAGAGGCGGATTCGATTCGCCGTCGCCGCGAGTGCGAGAGCTGTAACCGGCGCTTTACCACCTATGAACGCATCGACGAAATCCCCTACATGGTGGTGAAGAAAGACGGGCGGCGCGAGCGCTTCGACCGGCAGAAGATTCTCAATGGGCTGCTGCGCGCCTGCGAGAAGCGGCCGGTTCCTTCCAGCAAGCTGGAGGCGATCGTCGACGCCACTGAGACCTACCTGATTGAAGCGCCCGAGCGCGAGCGCACCACCAGCGAGTTGGGCGAGTTGATCATGCACCACCTGAAGGGCATCGACACCGTTGCCTACATTCGCTTCGCCTCGGTCTATCGGGACTTCAAGGACGTGCGCGAGTTCAAAGAAGAGCTGGAAGGGCTGCTGGGCAGCCATGGCTCGGTTAAAGGGAAGAAATAGCCGTTCGGTGCTAGCAGCTAGAGGCTAGGAGCTCACACATGACACACAAAGTTACATTGATTCCCGGCGACGGCATCGGGCCGGAAGTGACGCAGGCGGTCCTCCGCATTCTGGAAGCAACCGGCGTGAAGTTTGAGTGGGAGCGCTTTGCTGCGGGCGCCGAGGCCTTCGAGATCTTCGGCGAATACATCCCCACCGCGCTCTACGAGTCGATCGAACGCAACAAAGTGGCGCTCAAAGGCCCGGTGACCACGCCTATCGGCGGCGGCTTCAAGAGCATCAACGTCACGTTGCGCAAGAAGTTCGATCTCTTCGCCAACTTCCGTCCGATCAAGAATCTGCCCGGCATGGCTACGCACTGGCCTGGCCTCGACTTGATCATTGTTCGCGAGAACACTGAGGGCGAGTATGTGGGCCTGGAGCACGAGGTTGTGCCTGGCGTGGTGGAGAGCATCAAGGTGATCACGGAGAAGGGCTCGACACGCATCGCCAAGTTCGCGTTTGACTACGCGCGCAAGCACGGCCGCAAGAAGATTCACTCCATTCACAAAGCCAACATCATGAAGATGTCTGACGGCCTGTTTCTGCGCTGCGCTCGCACCGTGAGCGAAGGCTTTCCTGAGATCTTCTATGGCGAGCACATCATCGACAACACCTGCATGCAACTGGTGATGAATCCCTACCAATACGACACGCTGCTGCTGGAGAATCTGTACGGCGATATCGTAAGCGATCTCTGCGCCGGGCTGGTCGGCGGTCTCGGGCTTGTCCCTGGCGCAAACATCGGCCATGAGTGCGCCATCTTTGAAGCGGTTCACGGCTCCGCGCCCGACATCGCCGGCAAGGATATCGCTAACCCGACAGCGCTTTTGCAGTCGGCGGTGCTAATGCTGCGACACCTGGACGAAGGCGCGGCGGCCGATCGCGTGCACAAGGCGCTGGAAGCGGTGTTCACCGAACGCAAGACTTTGACTCGCGATGTGGGCGGCACAGCTGGCACGACGCAGTTTGCCGACGCTGTGTTGGCGGCGATGGGCTGAGGACGCTGGATCCCGGGAAATGCAATGGATTTGAGGACGGCCTCTGGCAAACATCCGGATTGCCGAAAAACATCCCTCAGGGGCTAAAGCCCATCATTCGTGAGCGGGCATTTAAGGCACGACTGAAGTCGTGCCCTTTCAAGACCAGATTCTGACGAAGGGCAGCCAGGCACTTCATTCAAAGCGAGGAACCGTTATGCACTACCTGCTGTTTTACGAATATGTGGACGACATTCTGGAACGGCGCGGGCCGTTTCGTGGCGGCCACCTGGGAGCTGCGTGGAAATCGCACGACAAGGGCGAACTTGTGCTGGGTGGCGCTTATGCCAAACCGGTTGACGGCGCGCTGCTGCTGTTCAAAGCCGACTCGCCTTCAGTGGTGGAAGAGTTCGCGAAGACCGATCCCTATGTGCTGAATGGCCTGGTGAAGCGGTGGTATGTTCGCGAGTGGACGACGGTTGTCGGCGATTCCTCCGCCAATCCGATACGCCCGTAGAATGTGCCGCTCCTTGCGGGGCTGAGAAATCTTTCTGGGATGATTTCCCAGGGTTTCACCCTGGGCTATTCTCTGCTTCTCCCTCCGGGAGATGAGGCTTCAGCGGTGGCCCGTCCTCCTGTACACTGGAGGGTTAACGGCCATGAAAAACAAAATACCTATCGGCATTCTTGGCGCGACCGGCATGGTCGGTCAGCGCTACATCCAGTTGCTTGAAAACCATCCATGGTTTGAGGTTGCCTGGCTTGCGGCCAGCGATCGGTCAAGTGGGAAAACATACGGCGAAGCAGCCAAGTGGCGGCTCGACACCGCTCTGCCTGAGCGCATTGCGCAGATGACTGTTCGCCCAGCGGATCCATTTGGCGCGCCGAAGGTGATCTTCGCGTCGGTGGACGCGGCATACGCGCGCGAGCTTGAACCCAAGTTTGCCGAGGCAGGCTGCGCGGTGCTATCGAACTCGAGCGCCTTCCGCATGACGCCGAATGTGCCGCTTGTGATTCCTGAGATCAACGCCGACCACCTGCATCTGATTGAAGAGCAGGAGTCGCGCAAGAGTTCGGGTGGCTACATGGTGACCAATCCCAACTGCTCGACCATTGGCCTGGTGATGGCACTGAAGCCGATTGAGGAGCGCTTCGGCATTGAGCAGATCTTTGTGTCCACCATGCAGGCGGTGAGCGGCGCTGGTTACCCTGGCGTGGCCTCGATGGATATTCTCGGCAACGTGGTTCCCTACATCGGCAGCGAAGAAGAGAAGATGGAAGCCGAGACGCTGAAGCTGCTGGGCAAACTGGACGGCCATACCGTGACGCCGCTTGACGCGCGCATCACAGCGCATTGCAACCGCGTCGCGGTCGAAGATGGCCACACCGAGTGCGTGAGCATCAAGCTCGGCAACAAGCTTGGCCGCAAGGCGACGCGCGAAGACCTGCTCCAGGCGTGGGCGGAGTTCAATCCGCTGGCCGGACAGGGATTGCCCACCGCACCGAAGCAACCGGTTTTCTTCACTGCGGCGAACGACCGTCCGCAACCGCGGCTTGACCGCAATCGCGAGAATGGCATGGCAGCAACTGTTGGCCGCCTGCGCCCATGCGGGCTGCTGGATTGGAAGTTTGTGGTGCTCTCGCACAACACAGTGCGCGGCGCGGCCGGCGCCACCATTCTGAACGCCGAACTGCTGGCCAGTCTGGGCAAGCTGGAACAAGTGGCGCCGCCTGACCGATCCGGATCTTTGCAGCGGAAAAAGGCTATCGAGGTTGGAGATGCCGTCGCCGCCGGCGTCAGCGCAATCCTCGGCTAGCCTGGCACCTGAGTCATAGGAACATTCGCATGAGCGTGGTAGTGATGAAGTTTGGCGGCACGTCGGTGGAGGATCCGGCTGCCATTGGCCGTACCGCGGAGATCGTTGCTGGACGCGTAGCGCTGGGGAAGCGGCCGGTGGTGGTGGTGAGCGCCATGGCCCGGGTAACCGACCAGTTGCTGCGCGCGGCCAAGTGCGCTGCCTCGGGCGACCGCACCGGTGCGCTGGCCATCAGCTCGCGCCTGCGCGCACGCCACCGCGACACCGCATGTGTGCTAGTGAAGAACCAGGCGGAAGGCGCGCGACTCCAGACCCTGATCGACGAGAAGTTTGATTCACTCGACGAGATGCTGCGTGGGCTTGCGGTGCTGCAGGAGCTGACGCCGCGCATCAGCGATTTAATTGTTAGCTACGGTGAGCGCATCTCGAGCCGCATCGTGGCAGCGGCCTTCTGCGAGCGCACGGTAAATGCGGTGCACGTGGATGCGCGCGAGATCATCATCACCGATTCGCAGTTTCAAAAGGCAGCGCCGCTTGAGGCGATCCTGGAGAAGCGCGCCAACGAGAAGCTGCAACCGCTCATCAATTATGGACAAGTGCCGGTGATGGGTGGGTTCATCTCATCCAACGAGGCAGGCATCACGACGACGCTTGGCCGCGGCGGCTCCGACTACACGGGGGCGCTTGTAGGCGGCGCGCTTACCGCTGAGTCCATTGAGATCTGGACCGACGTTGACGGCATCATGACCACCGATCCGCGCGTCTGTCCCGATGCGCTGCGCGTGAAGGTGATCAGCTTTGAGGAGGCGGCGGAGCTGGCCTACTTCGGCGCGAAGGTTCTGCATCCGGCAACCATCTTGCCTGCGGTCAAGAAAAACATCCCGGTTCATGTGCTCAACAGTCGCAACCCTTCGAACGAGGGCACGCGCATCATCTCGCTCGCGCCGCACTGCAAGAGCCCGTTCAAGTCGATCGCGGTGAAGAAGCGGCTAAGCATCATCGACGTTGTCGCAAGCCGCATGCTGATGTCGCACGGCTACATGAAAGAGATATTCACGGTCTTCGACAAGCATCACTGCGCGGTGGATATGGTCTCGACAAGCGAGGTTTCGGTTTCGTTGACGGTGGATTCGAACGACAACCTGCCGGCTATCGCCGCCGACCTGAGCAAGCTGGCCGACGTGAAATACGAAGGGCGCAAGGCACTGGTCTGCATGGTTGGCGAGGATATTCGCGGGCAGAGCGGCATTGCGGCGCAGGTGTTCAACGCTGTTCGCCACATCAATGTACGGATGATCTCGCAGGGCGCAAGCGAAATCAATATGAGCTTCATGATCGAAGAGGACGACGCCGAAGAGGCCTTGCGATCGCTGCACGCGGCCTTCTTCAAGGAACCCGACCCGGCGATCTTCGACGTGGAAGCGCGAAAGCCGCTGCCGTAAGACAGTTGTCAGTGGTCAGTTCTCAGTTATCAGCTAAAGACATCCGCACACCGGCGCTCTCACGCATTCGCAAGACGGCAGAGAGTATGCAATATCTCGGCCGAGACTCTCAGCTGGCAGCCGTTAATCGTTCGCTGTAAGCTGTTCACTGATCAACGTTCACTGAAAACTGATTTCTGACCCCTGACAACTGGTGAAAACATGCTCATCCTCGTTCTCGGCAAAGGAAAGACCGGAAGCCTTGTGGCACAGGTGGCGCGGGAACGCGGCCACGGTGTGCGGGCGCTCGACATCACGGAAAACGAACACGCCTCTGCCCTTACGGCGCCAAACCTTGCCGGCGTGGATGTGGTGATCGACTTCACTGCGCCTGAAGCAGCCGTCGAGAACATCCGCGCGGTACTGGCGCTGGGGTCGCGCATCGTTGTAGGAACGACGGGCTGGTACGCGCATGTGGACGAGCTGAAGGCTTTGGCCGCCAAGCGCGGCGGGGCGCTGCTTTACGGAACCAACTTCTCTATCGGCGTGCAGAAGCTTTTTCGCCTCACGGCAGAGCTGGCACGGCTCGAGGGCTACACCTTCTCCATTGAAGAGACACATCACGTGACCAAGCTCGATGCGCCGTCGGGCACTGCGATCACGCTGCGCGAGATCGTCGAAGCCGCGCAACCGGGCGCAAAGGTCGAGGTTACGTCGCACCGCATCGCCGACGCCAAGGGCGAGCACATCGTGAAAGCTGTGAGTGACGTGGACGAACTCGAACTGCGACATGATGCATTCAGCCGGCGCGGCTTTGCTGTGGGCGCCGTGCGGGCTGCGGAGTGGGTTGCGGGCAAGACCGGCGCGTGGGAGTTCCGGGAGATCTTCGATCAGCTGTAAGCTCTACGGGGCAGAACCCCGAATGGCGGGATAGAGAGTGCTGTATCGAGAGATTCCTCGCTGAACAGCGGCGAGGTTCCCGTCAGTCAGCCGGTAAACGGCGCAGGGTGAAGTATCAGGTTCCGGAGTGGATCCCTGATTCAGAGGCTCGTCAAAAACTAAGAGGACACTCGTTTCGTTTCGAAAGTTTCGCGCCACGTCGTCGGAGACGAAACAAACTCCTTTTGCGCCCTCTGTTCTGACCATATACACGCTACTTGGCATACTGACAAGGGTGTCGCCCTTTAACAGCTTTCTAACCTTAAAGGTCAACGCTTGACGATCTGTCAGTGCTTGCCGAGTCTTTGCCAGGACTTCAGCAACTGCCACATACTCTGCGTCCCGCGCCGCAACCCAAGGCGTTAATCCTTAAGGAAATCTCCGCCTTGTGGCCTTTTCGCTTCTCGCGTGTCTGTTTTGGGAATCGAAGCGGCCATTGGCATCAATTCGCTTGAGGTCCTGCACTCTTTCCTTCGTGTGATGCAACTGAGGTCAAAATTTAGAGCAGCCTCAACTGAGCCTTCGTCGGCGAAGGGGGTGAAAGCAGCGATATCCCAATGACCCTCGCGGTCATTGTCCGTCAGGGAGAAATGAAATTCTTGATTATCGACCGAAGATTCCGACCCCTTCATCCATCTCCAAAACCCGAAGCTCGCGGTGCAAAACGCTTCCGCGATGACGTTGGAGTCTGGAGCCGCGTACGAATTCTTCTGCGTTCTGTACGCTTTTGGTGAGAACGCCGTTCGGACGGCAAAGGACTTCGCCCAGATCAGGCCATCTCGGACTTCGAATTTCGCTTCTACAACCGAAAATCGGCCACCTGCCCAAACGTAGGGCCTACTCAACCATTCGGGCCAGCGCAATTCTGATTCCCATTGACCTCCGTCCAGAAACGGGAAATGATGAAATGCGTGCGAGACGTCGTCAATGGAAATCTCATAACTGCAGTACTGTTGATCACATTCATTCTGATACCCGCCCCATGCACCCCAACGGTCCATCAGCCGCTGCGCATCGGCCCAGGCGCTTTTTCCCATTTGGATGGCGCGGATGTCGTCGAGCAGCTGCTCAGCCCGCCAACGAAGGAGGCGCTGCTGAATCTGGACAGACGCGACCAACACGAGCACCAGGGCGAGAATTGTCCCGCCTAGAACACGCAACATCCTGCCCCACCGCAATCGGATGGTCATGCTTGTGTAGACACCGGGTTCGACGGCTTTGTTCCATTGGCGCAGGCTCAAAATAAAGTAGATAGAACGAAAATTGACAAATCCTGTTATTCGACCGACCATTGATGGCAGGAGTCTTTCCCCATGAATGTTTCTCTCACTCCAGAACTGGACAAGTTTGTTTCCGGCAAAGTTGAGTCCGGCCGATACACTTCGGCGAGCGAGGTGGTTCGCGAGGCTTTGCGGCTGCTCGAGGAACACGACAGGGCGAGAAGCGCGCAAATCGCCGTATTCAATCAGGAACTGGGCTCACGGCTGGCGTCGCTCGATCTGGGGGAGTATGTCGATCCAGGTGCTGCGCGGAAGCGGCTCGAACAGAAATCCGGGGAGCGGCGTAAACTGAGCGCGTGAAAGAGTATGTCCTCAGCATCGAGGCGGAATTGGACCTCGACGGAATCTGGTCATACATTGCGAAAGATAAAATTGACGCAGCTGACCGCTGGATAGCGAAGCTTTTTGATGCCTTCGAAGCCCTCGCTCGCACTCCGGCAATGGGTCACATGCGAAAAGATCTTACCGATTACCAAGTTCTCTTCTGGCCAGTGGGTGCTTATCTCATCCTCTATCGCGTCCACAGCGAACGGATCGAGATTGTCGCCGTGGCGCAAGGTGGACGAGATATTCCCTCGTTTCTGCGTCAACGGATCCAATAGAGGGTGTATCCAGACTGCGTCAGTATGTCCTCGTCTCAACCTCGGCCAGCCGCTTGGTCAGAAACCGGCGGTCAGCTTCGTGCGTGGCCAGGGCGAGCGCTTCGCGGTAGGCATGCGCGGCGGGAGTCCAGCGGCCGAGACGGCGGAGCATGTCTGCGCGGGCGGCGGGGAGCAGATGGTAGTTCGGCAGTTCGCCGCGCTGGACAAGTAGATCGAGGAGCCGCAAGCCTGCTTCGCAGCCTTCGGACATGGCGACGGCTGCCGCGCGGTTAAGTTCGACAACCGGTGACGGCTGCATGCGCAGCAAGACATCGTAAAGCGCGACGATCTGCGGCCAGTCGGTTTGTGAGGCAGTCTGTGCCTGGGCATGAACTGCGGCGATGGCAGCCTGCACCGAGTAGGGGCCAGGCCCCAAGCGCAGAGCTGACTCCGCGAGGCTCAGCCCCTCGGCGATGCGGTCTTGACCCCACAGGCTCCGATCTTGATCCTCGAGTAGGATGCGGTCGCCAGCCTCGCTTTGGCGTGCCGCGCGGCGCGCCTCGTTGAGCAGCATCAGGGCCAGCAGACCGCGCACCTCAGCCTCCTGCGGCATCAACTCGAACAGAATCCTGCCCAGGCGAATGGCTTCTTCAGAAAGGGCGCGACCTTCGCCGGCTGCGTTGTAGCCCTCGTTGAAGACGAGGTAGACCACGAGGAGCACCGCCGAAAGGCGCTCAGGCAGATCGGGAAGCTGCGGCGTGCGATACGGAATGCCGGCGTCCCGAATCTTCTGCTTGGCGCGCACCAGCCGCTGGGCCATGGTGGCGAGCGGAACAAGAAAGGCCTGGGCGATTTGCTCGGTGGTGAGGCCGCAGAGTGTGCGCAGCGTGAGCGCCACCTGCGCTTCAGTGTTGAGAGCCGGATGGCAGCAGGTAAAGATGAGCCGGAGACGATCGTCTTCAAACGGCAATGTCTCCTCCTCAAGCGCCGTATCGGGCTTGTGCGCCAGGCCGCGCATGGCCTCATCCGGATCGCCCCTGTCTTCCCAACGCTGCTTTCGGCGAAGCGCGTCAATTGCCTTGTGGCGAGCGGTGGAAACCAGCCATGCGCGTGGATTGGCAGGAGTGCCCTGTTGCGGCCACTCCTCAAGCGCAACCGCAAACGCCTGCTGCGCTGCTTCCTCGGCGAGATCGAAGCTGCCCAGTAGGCGAATCAAAGTGGCGACAATTCTGCCCCATTCGTCGCGATAGATCTGCTCAAGCGAGCGTTGATCGTCGGTCACCCAGTCCACCTCAGTGCAAGCGTAGCCCGATCTGCGTGAATCGGGCTACCTCAAGGCGATGAAGAACGGTCTGGGAGGCGCTTTTGACCTCACTTTGTGCGGGTTTCGGATTACATCCCGATGATTGGCCGGACCTCAATGGAACCGAGGCGCGCACCCGGAATACGGGCCGCGATGGCCGTGGCTTCGTCCAGATCGGCGGCCTCGATCAGGTAGTATCCGCCAAGTTGCTCTTTGGTTTCGGCAAAGGGGCCGTCGGTCATCACTGTCTTGCCATCCCGCACACGAACCGTGGTTGCTTTTGCCACCGGATGCAGCCGGTTGCCGCCCTTGTAATTCTCGCTTGCGATGATGCCCTGGGTGAATGCGCCGTATTCGGCCATCATCTTGGCGCCTTGCTCTTCGGTCATCGTGCTCCATTGGCTTTCAGCCGCGTAAATCAACAGTAGATATTGCATGGTTTCAGGCCTCCTCTTGCCTGTTCTGGACATTAGTCGAACGGGCGACGCAAATTTCGACAGAATTCGGAGAAATATCTTTGACTTTCTCTGAGGGGACTGGCCAGAAGTCGAACGCAATCGATGTGATGTTCTCCGCAGCCTGCGCACAGGCCGTTCGTTATACACTTGCCTGTTATGGAAACCATGGGTTGCGGTACAGCTATCATTACGCCGTTTCTGGCGGACGACTCGATTGACGAGCAGGCGCTGCGGGCGCTGGTAAACTTTCAAATCGAGGCCGGCATTGATTTCATAGTGGCCTGCGGGTCGACCGGCGAAGCGGCCACGCTTGACGAAGACGAGTGGTTGCACGCGGTGCGCATTGTTGCCGAGACGGCGGGCGGACGAGTTCCAGTGTGGGCGGGATGCACGCACAACTCGACGCGGACGCTGCTGCGCTATGCCGCGCACCTTCGCACGATTCCGGGCGTCAGCGCTGTGCTTTCCGCCAATCCCTACTACAACAAGCCTTCGCAGGAGGGGCAGTACCAGCACTTCCTTGCGCTGGCCAAGGCCGTGGCCCCGCTGCCGGTGACGCTCTACAACATTCCGGGCCGCACGGGCGTGAATCTCGACCCGGAGACGGTGGTCCGGCTGGCGCTGGCCGCGCCGAATATCCAGGCCATCAAAGAGTCGAGCGGCAAGCTGCCGCAGATTGCCGAGCTCACGCGCTCGCTGCCTCGTGGCTTCAAGGTCTTCAGCGGAGACGACAACATGGCGCTGGCCTCGATCGGTGTGGGAGCGCACGGGCTGATCAGCGTGGCTGCCAACGAGATTCCGGCTGAGATGGGCCAGATGATAAGGGCCGCACTGAACAACAACTGGACCGAGGCGCGTGAGCTGGAACGCCGCTATGCCCGGCTGATCGACGCCAACTTCTGGGATTCGAACCCCTGCCCGGTGAAGACTGTGCTGAACCTGATGGGGCGCTGCTCCGATCATGTACGCCTGCCGCTGGTGCCGCCCACGGCCGCTACGCGCTCCAAGCTCGAGCGGCTTGCCGGCGAGCTTGGACTTCTGAAGCACATTCCGGTCCCAGAGGGCGCGAGCGAAGTCTTCTAAGGAGTGCAAAAGGGAAAGTGAGCGGGCTCACAAGCACCCCGTGGGATTTCGGCCTATAATTCGGTCGGTAAATCAGACCAGCTGCAAGATGCCTTTTGTCGACACCTGCAACTGAGGAGGCTCTTCATGCTTAAGCCGTTCTTGCTCATCTCGACCCTTTTTTTGTTGCCCGCTTTAACGCCCGGGCCCGCTGCAGCCCCACCCGCCCCGTCTCCCGCTCAGGATTCCGCAGCCGCCAAGCCACCTGGTGCAAACCTTGAAATGGCGAAGCGGACCTACGGCGTAGACTGCGCCATGTGCCACGGAGACAACGGCAACGGGAAGACCGACCTTGCCAAGGATATGGCGTTAACCATGGACGACTGGACGAATCCGGCCGTGCTCGCGTCAAAGACCGACAAACAGCTCTTCGACATCATTCGCAACGGAAAAGACAAGATGCCGCCCGAAGGGGAAGGCCGCGCCAAGGACAATGATGTGAGGGCGCTGATCTATTACATCCGGAGCTTCTCGAAGGGCCAGACTGCGCCGGCCGACGCACCTCCAGCGGCGCCCGCAGAGACGGCACCTGCTGCACCTGCTGCCCCAGCCGCTCCGGCTGCGGATAAGCCGAGCAACTAAACAGCTCAATCACAGCACAATGGCATATTCGAAGCCCGTGGCCATATGGTCACGGGCTTCGCTGTGTATGCGGTTGATTTTGATGCGCAAACCGGCCTCGGGTACGACTAGCTTCCCAATGCCTTCTTCACTGCCTCGCTGACCAGTCGGCCTTCGGCGCGGACTCCTGCGGCTTGCAGCCTGGCCTGAACGGCCTTGATTCCCTGCCCCATCTCTTTGGGCGTCAGGGGCTTTCCGGCCGCGGCAGCCAGTTCGGCCAGGACTTCGGTGACAAGTGCGCTGAGGCCGGCCTCGTCGAGGGCCTTGGGAAGGAACTCCTCGATTACGGCGATTTCAGTGGCTTCTTTGGCGGCCAGTTCGGGGCGGTTGCCCTTGGTGAACTGCTCGATGGAATCGCGCCTCTGCTTGATCATGGTGGCGAGAGCGGCCTGCTCTTCGGCCGGGGTCAACAGCTCGCGCTTTTCGATGGCCTTGTTTTTGAGCGCGTTCTTGATGAGGCGCAAGGTGGTGGTGCGCTCGCCGTCGTGCGCCTTCATGGCGACGATAACTTGTTGATTGACAATAGCTTCGAGTGCGCCTGCTTCGGTCATTCTGACTCCTGAGTTCCAATTCCTATTTCCGACTCCTGGGTGTAGCACTGGAGCACCCACCTGGGTGGCTCACCTGCAACCCAAACAAGAATTGTACCCAGTTTGGAACGAATTGGCCTATTTCGGCCAGTTACGCCAGATATGCACAAGACAATCAATTCACAAAAACCACGAAAATGTGTATTATGTGATTTCACGAATAGGAGAGGACGACATGATTCGCAAAGTTCGGCTTTATACTCCCGGTCCTACCCCTTTGCTTCCCGCGGCCCAATTTGCCATGGCTGCGGCCGACATGCACCACCGCACACCCGAGTTCAAGGCCCTTTACACAAAGGTGCTGGCCCAGCTCAAGGTGTTTGTGGGCACGAAGAACGATGTGCTGCTGCTGTCGAGCTCGGGAACGGGCGCCATGGAAGCGTCGGTTTCGAATTTGACCTCGCCGGGGGACAAGGTGCTGGTGTTGACCGCCGGAAAGTTTGGCGAGCGCTGGACCGGGCTGGCCAAGGCGTTCGGCTGCGACCCGGACGTGCTGACCGCGCCCTACGGGCAGACATTTGACCTGGCGCAAGTGAAGGCGGCGTTGAAGCCGGAGCACAAGATTGTCTTCATGCAGTCCACTGAGACCTCGACCGCGGTGCGGCACGATGTGGAAGCCGTGGCGAAGATCATCAAGGAATCCGGCAGCCAGGCGCTGCTTGTGGTGGACGGCATTACGGGCCTTGGCACTACGCACTTCGACGTGGACGGCTGGGGCATCGACGTGTTGATTGGCGGATCGCAGAAGGCGGTGATGATTCCGCCGGGGCTGGCCTACATGAGCGTGAGCGAGAAGGCATGGGCGGCCATGGAGACCTCGAAGAATCCGCGCTACTACTTTGACCTGCGCAAGGAGCGCAAGAACGCGGTGAAGGGCGAGAGCGCGTATACGCCGGCGGTGGCACTGGTGGCAGGCCTGGGCGCGGCGCTCGACTACATCGCGGGCCAGGCGGGCGGAGACCTTGAGAAGGGCCGCATCGCGCTGGTGAACAACGCGATTGTGAACGCGGCGGCAACGCGGGCGGGTCTGGTTTCGCTGGGTTTTACGCTGTTTGCGCCGACGGCGCCGGCAGCAGCGGCGACGGCAGTGGCGGTTCCCGAAGGCATGGACTCGGGCACCGTGGTGAAGGCGCTGAAGTCGCGCTTCTCGCTGGTAACGGCCAACGGGCAAGGCGAGATGCAGGGCAAGATCTTTCGTGTAGCGCACCTGGGCTACTTCGACTACCTCGATACCGTGGCGTTTCTGGCCGCGGCCGAGCATATCGCCAAGGACACGCTGGGGCTGCCGGTCGAGTTTGGACAGGCAGTAGCGGCGGCGCAGCGAGTCTTCGCCGCGCAAGCTGCTAGCTCCTAGCTTCCAGCTAATAGCTAATCGCTTTTAGCTATTAGCTCCTCCTCGGGGCATCGAGCATTTGCGGGCTTGGAAGACAAGCTTGCGAGAATTGCGGATCGATGCCTCGTTGTCTTTGCATTTGAGCTAGCGGCTGAAAGCTAGCAGCTAGGAGCTGTCTTTTTATGGCTGAATTGGCATTTGCAGAAAAGCTGCTGATCGCGCGCAAGCAGCTCGACCTCTATCAATACGAGATGGCCGAGAAGTTGGGCGTGCATCCGAACTCGCTTACGAAGTACGAGCGTGGCGAGGGCAAGCCCCATGCGGCGGTGGTGCGCATGTTCGATCTCTTCTGCGAACAGCAGGGGATTCGTTTTGACCAGTACGAGAACGCATCCGCCACGGCGGAAAAGGGGAAGACGATGAAGGTTGTTCTGGCGGAGAAGGTGAGTCCGGCGACACTGGCGGTGTTTGCGGCGGAGGCGGGATGGGAAGTGGTGACGCATGATCAGTTGCCCAATGGATTGCCGGCGGCGTTGGCCGATGCGGATGCGCTGGTGGTGCGTTCGGCGGTGCAGGTGGACGATGCGCTGATGCAGGCGGCGCCGAAATTACGCGTGATTGGCCGCGCAGGTGTGGGCGTGGACAACATCGACGCGGATGCAGCAACCCGGCGGGGCATTGTGGTGATGAACACACCGGGTGCAAATGCCGTAGCCGTAGCCGAACTGACCATCGGGCTGATGCTGGCGCTGGCGCGCAAGCTGCCCGCGGCCAACGCGACGATGCACGCGGGCAAGTGGGAGAAGAAGAGCCTGCAGGGCGCTGAGCTACGCGGCAAGACGCTGGGCATTCTTGGGCTTGGAAGGATTGGGCTGGAGGTTGCGCGGCGGGCAAAAGCTTTTGGACTTGAAATTGTCGGCAGCGACCCGTTTGTGTCGGCCGCCGTGGCGCGCGAAAACGGCATTGCGCTGGTTTCGGTGGAGGAGCTGTTTGCGAAGGCGGACTACCTGACGCTGCACGTTGGACTGACGCCGCAGACGCATGGAATCGTCAACGCGAAGACGCTGGCGACGATGAAGAAGGGCGTGCGTATTATCAACTGCGCGCGCGGCGAACTGGTGGACGATGCGGCATTGGTTGCGGCGCTCAAGAGCGGCCACGTAGCTGGGGCTGCGTTGGACGTGTTTGTCTCTGAACCATTGAAGGATTCGCCGTACTTTGAGCTGGACAACGTGATTCTTACGCCGCATATTGCAGGATCGACAGGCGAGGCGCAAGAGGCTGTTGGCATTCAGATCGCGAGCCAGGTGCGCGAATATCTGAAACTCGGAGTTGTGCAGAATGCCGTAAACCTGCCTTCGCTGAGCCACGAAGAATACCTGGTGCTGGCGCCATACATCGATCTTGCCGGGCGTGTTGGGTCGTTTCTTGCGCAGGCGGGCAAGAGCGGCATCGAAGCGATTGATCTGGTCTATGCCGGTGAACTGGCTGAAGCGAAGACCGAACTGATTCGCAACGCCGCGATTGCTGGCCTGCTGCAGGGCTCGGAAAATGTGAATCGCATCAACGCGGCGGCAGTAGCCGGCGAGCGCGGCATCCGCATCCATGAGGAGAAGGAAGAGAGCCATCGCGGTGGAACAGCGACTGTGCTTACTGTTGTGCTGCACACGGCGCATGGCGAGAGCCGCGCTACGGCAACGGTGATTCACGGGGAGCAGCCGCGGCTGCTGGCCTTTGACGGCATCGACGTGGAAGCTCCGCTCGACGGCACGCTGGTGGTCTGCCGCAACTACGACGTTCCGGGCGTGATCGGCAAGATCGGATCGATACTCGGCGAGCAGGGCGTGAACATCGCGAACTTTGCGCTGGGCCGCGAGCGCGCGGGAGCCAAGCCAGTGAAGGCGTTGGCCGTGGTGCAGGTGGATCCGCCGGTGTCGGAGAAGGCCATGGAAGCATTGAAGACAATCGAGGCGCTGATCGAAGCGCGGCTGGTGAGTTTGCCAGAGTAGCTAATCAGTCAAAGCAGCGGTCGGCTTAGTTCGTTGGGTCGGCGAGGTGGCCGAGGAAGAGGATTGCGCCGCTGGAGCTGTCGCGGATGAGGAAGAGGAACGGGTGGTCGGCGCGGAAGATGATGGGGGGCGGCGGTGGCGCCATTGGGCGCATGGCCATGCCGGCCATCGCGACGGCGGTGGCGGCGGCGGCTTCAGTTCCCTGTTCATCGACGTCGATGTAGGCCTTGTGGATGGCGGCTGAGATGGAGAAGCTCTTGTCGCCGGTAATGCCGGAGAAGTCGGCAGTACCGGGATTGAAGGCCTGTTTCATGCCGAGGGACTCGAGGGCGGCGCTTAGCTCGAATTGCCGGGAGATCTTAAAGCGCGGAAAAGTGATGATGACCTTTTCCTGATAAGCAAGGGTGTCAATCCACTTGCTGAGGTTGGCGGCGGTGAGAGATTTCTCGAGCTCGGGCAGGCCGTCGGGGGAATCGGGGAGCAGGACGATCATGGAAAGCTCGTTGCTCTTGTAGGGGAGCTCGAGGGCCTGGAAGGCAGGACCGCGGAAATACTGACCGCCTTTGGTCTGATGCATGAGATCGGCTTTGACCGTCTTTGTGCCAGAGAGGTGGAAGTCCTCGCTCTGGGTTTGCGTTTTTGAGAACTGGTTGGCCCATGCGGCCTTGAAGTAAATGGCATTGGTGAGGATGAGGCGGGTGAGCGGGGTGACGGCGCTGGCGGGGACGAGGTTGAGGATCTTCTGCTGGGTTTGATCGGCGACCCAGGTGTTGATGAGCGCGCGCGCGGCCTCGGGGTTGTGCTGGAAGTCGACGGGCTGAAAGCCTGCGGCATAGTCGGACTTCATGAGGGCGGTGTAGGCGGGAAGAAAGTGCTGGTCCTTCTCAGCCCAGAGCGCGTTGGCCATGTGCAGCTCGTAATTCTGGTGTGCGCCGTTAAGTTGGGTGAGGAGAGCTCCCATGGCGGGATGAAGACGGTCGGGCGGGAGGGTGAAGTGAAGAGTGGAGGCCATTTCAGACGCGGTCGCGCCGCGTGCGCCAGCGTAGGCCATGGCAAAGGTGCTGGAGATGCTGGCGGGAGAGAAGAAGAGGTTGCCGGGCTGCGAGTTGAGCTTGCCGTAGAGATCGACGGCGAAGGCGTTGCTCTCTTTGGCGATGGTAGAGACGTCAGCGCTCATTTGGTAGCCTCCAGACGGCGAAGGCTGCTGAGCGAAGGACCCGGCAGCCTGAAGGAAGAGGAAAGATGCGAGGGTGAGTGGTAACGACTTCATTGGGATGCTCCAGCAGTGGTGGCGAGCAATGATCCGTTGGCCTTCAGTTCCGTGCGCGTTCCAGCGATAGCAGGGGCTAAAGCCCGACTCGTTTTTTGGGCCTTATCGGCACGACTAAAGTCGTGCCCTGATACAAAGCCTCGACAGTATCAGGCGCGGCTCAGGTAAGCACCTTCGCTGGTGTCGACGCGGATTTTTTCGCCTTCGTTGATGAAGGCGGGCACCTGGACAACGAGGCCGGTCTCAGTCTTGGCCGGCTTGGTGACGCTGGACGCCGTGGCGGACTTGAGGCCGGGCTCGGTTTCGACAACGGTGAGCTCCACGGCCGAGGGCAGCTCGATGCCAACAGCGTTGCCGTCGTGGTAGCTGACCTTGATNNTCGAACATGGCGCCGGTGCGCAGGTTGCGGAGCTTGGCCTGGATGAAGGCACGCAGGTTGCCGGGGGTGCGGTGTTCGACCTTGAAGACCAGGTGCAGCTGATCGTTGTGCTTGATGATCATGCCGGGACGCATTTGCGTGGCGGGAATCGCCATAGGGGTGAAGCTCCTTGCTCTAGTTGCGTTCAATACGCAGAAAAATGAGGCCTTGGCCCATTGATCATTGTAAACGACGGGGAAATGTGGGGTGGGCGGGGCCGGGTTAAGAGCTGACGAAGATTAGACCAGAACTCCTCAGAATTCACACCTGTCCCGATTGCCTAAGTCGCTTCTTTTCGCGTTCGCGCATTATCAAAACTATCGGAAGCGGAATCAGGCCGGCGCCGAAACCTCCGAAGAAGGAGGCAAGCCCTACCATGACTGTGCGAGAGATGGCCTCGCCGACTCCGGACCCCACGGCCAGAACCACGTCGGGGCCCCTGGGACTATCACCGTAATCACATGCGAACGTGTATCTTCCATTTTGTTGGATTGGGAATTCGAGGACGGAATGCCCAGACCGTCCATTGAGTGAGTATGAGGTGTTCATGCCTGGTTTTTCGATCAATAATGCAGAACCATTCTGAATAGAATTGACGCGACATACCAACCCGGCAATCGATTGCTTTGTGGAATAGATCTTGCCGTTCACTGTCGATTCCTCTTCGAGGAACACTGAATACCGTCCTGGCTGCAGATTGAGTTCTGTGCTGCCGGGGACTACGACCTGGGTGAGGGAATCCGTGATATGCGTGAGTCCATGGAATAGCGTGTATGCGAAGAATCCGACCCCGATCAAGAAGAACGGCACTCCCCACAGGCAGTGCCACAAGCTTGGCCGTATCCGTGTCATCTGATTAGCACCCGCATCATTGGACTGACAC
This sequence comes from Acidobacteriaceae bacterium, assembly GCA_003165935.1. Taxonomy (GTDB): domain Bacteria; phylum Acidobacteriota; class Terriglobia; order Terriglobales; family Acidobacteriaceae; genus Telmatobacter. The sequence continues at coordinate 50,462 of PMXB01000344.1, forward strand.
TCATGTTATCCGAGAAAGGCTTGCCCGCCGCGCCAGGGCTTGGATTCTCCATTTGTCCAGTGCGGGACTCGTCCACTACCATTGCCTGCGGATTACAACTGCAAAATCATTCGCTGGGAGTGAGCTCATGCGCCGGATTCCTGACGCCTTCATCGTCATTGCTAAAGCTTTGATTGTTTCTTTCAACGTCCTGCCCGTTGTTGCAGCGGTCTTGATCGTGGGCCTACCGCAGATGGTTGCGGCGCAGGCGGCGCATACGTCGGTGACGCCGTATAAGGATCCGTCAATGACGCCGGAGAAGCGCGTAGCTGATCTGCTGAGCCGGATGACGCTGGAAGAGAAGGCGACGATGCTGGCGGGGTCGGGGTGGATGGAGTCTGCGCCGATTGAGCGGCTGGGAATTCCGGCGATCAAGATGGCGGACGGACCGATGGGGGTGCGGGCGTGGTATGGCAGCTCGGCGATCACCAATGCGGCGAATGCGGCAACAGTAGTGACGTCGACGAGCTTTCCCGCCGGCGAGACGATGGCGGCGACGTGGGACCCGGACCTTGTGCAGCGCGAGGGCCAGGTGATTGGGCAGGAAGTTAAGGCGCTGGGCAGGGACATGATTCTGGGGCCGACCGTGAACATCAATCGACAGCCGCTGTGGGGACGGAACTTTGAGGGCTATGGCGAGGACCCGTACCTGACTTCGCGGCTGGCGGTGGCGTATGTGCGCGGCGTGCAGAGCGAGGGAGTGATTCCGAGCGTGAAGCACTTTGCCGCGAACAACGAGGAGTACGAACGGCACAGGATTGACGAGACGATCGACGAGCGCACCCTGCACGAGATCTACCTGCCTGCGTTCAAGGCAGCGGTGGAAGAGGCAGACGCGTGGACGGTGATGAGCGCTTACAACCTGGTGAACGGCGTGCATTGCGCGGAGAGTCCATATCTGCTCAACGATGTTCTGCGCAAAGAATTCGGGTTCAAGGGATTTGTGGTGTCGGACTGGGGCAGCACGTATTCGACGGCGGCTACGGTGAACGCGGGGATGGACCTGGAGATGCCGGGCGGCGAGCCGATGCAGAAGTTCATGGCGCGGCCGGAGGCGCTGGCGCAGGGCAGCGGCGCGGGTTGGCTGACGGCGGACAAGGTAGTAGCCGCGGTGAAGGCTGGAGAGATTACCGAGGCCACGCTCGATCGCAATGTGGAGAGCATTCTGCGCGTGATCTTTGTGAGCGGGCTGTTCGATAACCCGCACGTGGCCACGGGCATTGTGGACACGCCGGAACAGCGCGCGGTAGCGCTGCAAGGCGCGACAGAAGGCATTGTGCTGCTGAAGAACGCGGGCGCGCTGCTGCCGAACGGTGTTGCACTGTTGCCTCTTGATGCGAAGAAGATTCACTCCATTGCCGTGATCGGGCCGAACGCTGCGGTGGCGCGGACGGGCGGCGGCGGAAGTTCGCTGGTGCGGCCAAAGCAGGCGATCACGCCGGAGGAGGGGATTCGCGCGTTGGCCGGTACCGATGTGAAGGTCACCTACGCTCTGGGCGTGGGGATGGAGGGGGAAAACCCCGAGCAGGATGGAACCGAGGCGCGAGCAAAGCTGCGCAAGGAAGCTGCGGATGCAGCGGCGCAGAGCGATGTGGCCATCGTGGTGGTGGGGCGTTATCCGAAGCTTGAGGGCGAGAGCTTCGACGTTGCGACGATGGACCTGCCCCCCGGACAGGACGAACTGATCGAGGCCGTGGAGACTGCGAATCCACACACCATCGTGGTACTCAACACGGGCGATCCGGTGACCATGACGCGATGGATCGAAAAGACTCCGGCGTTGCTTTTTATGGGCTACGGCGGGCAGGAGGGCGGCAAGGCTCTGGCGAATATTCTCTTCGGCGTGGCCAACCCAAGCGGCAAGCTGCCGGTAACGATGCCGAAGCATTTTGAGGATTCGCCGGCCTATGGGCACTATCCGGGCGAACACCTGAAGGTGAACTACGCCGAAGGGATTTACGTTGGCTATCGCTACTTCGACACGAAGAAGATAGGGCCGCAGTTTCCATTCGGATTTGGGCTGAGCTACACAAGCTTTGAGTACAGCGGGCTGGATGTACATTCGTCGCGGGTCGGGAGCAAAGAGCCCGCGGTGACTGTTACGGTGAAGAACACCGGCGCACGCGCAGGGGCTGAGGTGGTGCAGCTTTACATTCACGACGGCCACTCGCCGATTGATCGGCCAGAGCACGAGCTGAAGGGATTTCGCCGCGTGGAGTTGAAGCCGGGTGAGTCAAAGCAGGTGGAGTTCTGGCTCGGCAGGCAGGATTTTTCCTACTGGAGTCCGGAGAAGAAGGGGTGGGTTGCTGATCCCGGCGCGTTCGAGGTGCAAGTTGGCGGATCGTCGCGCAGCATTGAATTGCGGGAGCCGCTGGAGCTGAGGTAGGCAAAGAAATCGCAGGCGGGGATGGGACGCAGCCCGGACAAGCGGAATCTTTACCGCGCCGGCTCGTAAGGCTCAACGCGCAGCATGTCGCCAAGCATCCCGCGCTCATCCGGAGAGAACTGATTCTGGTAGCGGCTGGAATTGAGCACGGTTGACCGCTGCTCGGGTGGAACCGCGCTCAGATCGCGAAATGCGCTGGTCACCATTGCGCGGCGGTCGGCGGGAAGCATGGACATGCGCCGCGCAGAGTTGTTGATCTGCATGCGCTCCTGAGGTGAGAGACGCTCAAGCAACTCGGCGCGGGCGAGTCGGCGCTGGCGCTCGGCTTCCGGCATCTGGTCCACGCGGTGGAGCTGCTGCAGCAACCGCTGCTGATCGGCCTGGGGCAAGCGATAGAAGTTGGGGTCATTGCGCAGCACCCGCTCCTGCTCCTGAAGGGGCATGCCACGATGCTGATTGAGCCAGTCGCCGAGATGTCCTGGTGGAGTGTTGTTGGGCCTGTAGTAAGGCCGAACCTGTGCGCCGAGAGGCGCGGCGGGAGAGTAGGGCTGACCGGAGAGTGCCGGGCCAACGGTTCCCGGATAGGCGGGCCGATTGCCGTTTTGGGGATAGGGGGAGGGCCTGCCCTGATTTACCGGAGCCTGCCGATACGGATTCGCGTTCTGGTTGAAACGGCCCTGGGACTCTCTGGGCGCAGAGGAATGCGGCGCCGGACGAACTGGCTGTGATCCGTGCTGGCCTCTGGCTAGAAGAGGCGGAGCCCAGACAAGCACAAGCACCGTCGTGGACAGCACGCGGCGCTTGAACGAACCAGTTTGGGTCGGGCTTAGCATCTTCAGCTCTTTCAGGTCTTACAACTCTTTCAGCCTTCGCCCGAAATCCGGTCCTTTGCTGAGGACCGGAAGTCGAGGCGGCAATTCAACGATTGGTCTCAGAGCAATCAGTCTCCGTTGGGGCTTGCATTCGACATGGCTTCCATCTGGTCGAGCAGTTGAGCGTTGTTGTCGAGCAGTTGCAGGTCGCCGACGACGGCGGCCTGGCCCTGCGGGGCGGCCGGCTGATCCCACTGCGTAATATTCAGGTATGCGCCGCCGCCTATCAGAAGCATGACGGTGAGCGCCATCGCCGCGATGGGGCGAACGTGCATCGACGGGCCGTATGCGCAGCGGGCGCGCAGGCGTGCGAACCAGCCGGCCGGCGCAGCCTGGCGCTCCTCGCGCATGCGGGCATTGAGCCGCGTGAAGAAATATGGGCTGGGCTCGGGCCCCTCCCATGTATCGAGCAGCGCCATGGTGGCCTTAAGCTCGTCAAGCTCGGCGCGGCAGGGAGCGCACTGCTCCACGTGCTCACGGATGGCGACGGGCGCGGCAGTCGGATCGAAAAGCAGATCCGGAAGAGAATGGAGCAGCCGAGACTCCATCCCTGCCTGGCATTTTTCGGCCGTGCGCTCTCCGTTTTTCAGTTCCGTGTTTTCCATGGATCATCCCCAGTTCCCGCCGTTGGTTTCCGGCGTCGTTTCAGTCAAACAATCAAACAAACTCTTTCAGCTTCTCGCGCAGCGTTTGATAGGCGCGGAAGAGAAGCGACTTTGTGGCCGACTCGCTCAGTTTGAGCACGTCGCCAATCTCACGGTAATCCATGCCCTGGTACTTGTGCATGAGCACCGCCATACGTTGGCGCTCCGGCAAGGCCATGACATGGGTTCGGATGGCAGCCATGCGCTCGTTGCGCAGCAGGTTCTGCTCAGCCGAAGGCTCGTCGTCGGCCAGGTCGGGCGTGGTGCCGGACTCCTCGTCCGGCTGGTCGAGATAAATTGTCTGCGCCGACCGTTCGTGCTTGGTGTCGCGCGCGTGGTTCACCGCGAGGTTTGTGGCAATGCGATAAAGCCAGGTGGTGAACTTGGCTTCCGCGCGATAGCTCTCCCTGGAACGATAGACGCGAAGGAAAACCTCTTGCGCCAACTCTTCGGCAACGGCCTGGTTGCGAACCATGCGGAAGAGAAAGTGAATCATTGCCCGATGGTACTTCTGGACGAGGTAGTTGAAGCTCTGTTCATCGCCGGAGGCCACCCGCAGCATGATGGCTGCATCGCTCGCCGGATCGTGATCGTAGGCAGTGGCCGCGCGTAGCTCGCCTCGGGCGGCTTCTCCGCTTCCCAACGCCGTGTTGTCCAGCACCAGGGTAGCCATGTCTTCATCAACCCCGTCCGGGCTGGAAGGTTGCGGTAATTCTTCAATTTCCGGGGCGGAATCGGGAGTGGGGGGGACGCGTTTGTGAGAGGTTGAGCCGGATTCAGAAGGCAGTTTTGCCCCCGAGGGCAGGTCCGAAGCATCGGAGGGGGCAAGCCGGGCAACAGGCATGTGCAAGCCAGCCGCCCCCGCGACGTCGAGCTGGCCCAGGTTGTCGAATATCGCCAGGAAGCCGAATGAAGCACTGGAGAGACCGGCCAAATAGACTTTGCCAATGCCCAGGGCGCGATGCAGGAATCCCTCCCTTTGGGGAGGAAGGTCGGCGGCTTGGCGGGTCGATCGGATTCTCCGGCGCATCGTTGGTTCAGCGGTCTTGCGGAAGGCCCAGCCCGGTCTCTGGTTCTGAGCCTGGAGGTTGGCCGCACTGCCCTGCTGGTGTTACTCTAACCCATGNNAATCCTGCAGCGCCCACCATAGATTGCTTGCATCCGCCCCCCACACTGGCATTCCATAGGTCATCCCGAACACAGTTGCGCTAATCAAACGGGGGACCGGCCCCTTCGGCGGTTGCCACTGGGATCGCCGAAGTTGTGCGATCTTGCCAATGTTGCAAAGTCTTGCAACCTAAGTACATTCATGAAAATGAGTTAGGTGGCAATTGGGGTGAGCTTTTATGCAAACTCTTGCACAATTGTGGGACTCTTTCAAATCAGAATGTTCTTAGCCATTTGTTTTCAATCGCCTCAGCGCGCGATTATTTGGCTTCTCAAGTGCTGGATGTTTGGTTGCCAGGGTACCAGACCAGAGTTGCGCTGCCCTTTCACGCTCTGGGACGTGTGGGGTGAAGTTCAAAGGTCTTCGCGGTTTTGAAATTCCTGACAGAGGAAGCGCTGTAAATCGCTCTATTGAAAGCATTTTTCACTTTTTTCAATCTGAATTTGTATGCTGGGCCGGTTCTTTCTAGAGCCGGACTTTATTGGACTCTTCCCCTATCGTTCCCGAGAGCAATGTGATCCGGAACCTTCTGACAAGATTGCCGTTCCCCCTCTCGAAGCGCTGCCTGCACCTGAAAAGAATGAGGTTGTATCGCCATGAAGTTTCTCCGAATTCCCAAGATTGCCACCATTTCCGGTTGCCTGGCCGTGTGTCTGCCGGCAGCTGTTGCCCAGACCTCGACCTCAATTCTTCTGCTGAACGATTCGCTCATTGAGCCGACGGCGAACACGACCACCTTCACCAACCCATACGTCTACCAGAGCACCATTCAACAGTTGACGTGCCCGAGCTCGGGGGTTTCCGCAGTGATTTCGTCGTCGCCAGACGGCACCCAGGGACTGATGGTCAAGGACCAGATCCTGGTGAGCGTGACTCCGTCGAACGGCCAATGGAGCTTCCCCGCCAATGTGTGCCCGGCAACGCAGCCGAATCTTAATGTCTGCTTTGACCCGCCAGAGTTGGGAGGGCAGGGTAACGGCAGCTATCTCAATCCGTATATCGGGCAGGATCCCGACAGCGTGATCCCCGGGTCGAATCCTCCCCAGACCTTCTACCAGGCCTACGGCGTAGCCCCGATCCAGATAGGCGAACTGCTGGCGCCGGGTATTACCCAGTCGGTAACCTTCCAGCTTCAGAGCATCTTCCCGCCGCCCTCGAGCAACATTGGCAATACGACGCTCTACCTGTACACGAATTGCACGGTTGGCGGCGTCAGCGGCCCCGCGACGGTGATCAATAACCCGCCTCCCGGCAACCCGTCCAACCCGGTAACCGAGACGTTTGTCTTCACCACTCTGCCCAACCAGGTGATCAATTTCCAATACACCGTGCCTGCGAACGTGGGCGACCTGACCGGCATCACCGAGCATGTGACGGATTTCGCAATCGATCCGGCGACCTTCGACCAGAACTACACCTACGGCACCTCGTTCTCGACAGCGAGCTGCTTCCTGCACGCCGGCGAGCTGCTTCCGAATAACAACCCGGCCTGCAAGATGTATCAACTGCTGTGCTCGCTGGGCACAGACCCTACCGCGACCGGCGCTAATTGCCCGGCCTCCCTGGCGGCCGATGAGATCTTCGGGGAGACGTTCGATCCGCCGGCCAACCCTCCGCTGACGCTGCCTGACATCCAGACGCCAACCGGGACATTTCACACCGGCATAGGCTTGCTGATGGGCCCGGACACCTGGACAACTGGTTCTTCGGATGGATGCCAGTACACGCCGGGTTCGCTTGCGGCACAACAGGAACAGATTTGCCCACAGAACCTGCTGTTCAACTTCTTTGGGCCGGGCGCTTCGAGTTCGCAGGGCCGCGGCGAGAACGTCAACTCGACCTTCATCACGGTGTACGGAGTGCCGGAACCGCTCACCACTGTCACGTTAACGAACCCGAATCCACCACTCAACACGAGCGCTACGCTAGCCCTCACCTCCACGAACGGATACTGGACCAACGTCAACGGCCCGACCTTGCAGTTGACATCCACTCCGCCGACCGGGGTGAGCCAACTTCCGACGTCGAATCTTCCGGACGCCAATCTGCCCGGCGCAGCAGAGTTTGTGGCAGCCCCGATCCAGAACATCAGCTACGGCCTGACGGCTCCCGGCGCGGTACCGTCGCCGGCCAATGAACCGATTGCGGGGGATACGACGATTGCCAATCCCGCGACCTGCCCGACGGTGGGCTATACCGGGGCAAGCCCGGCCGCCACGCCGTTCACAGCGACGGCAAAGAATCCGCTGAGCCTGGCACCTGACGGCAACTACGTCCTTCACTACTACGCGCAGGACTGCGCGGGGACGCAGGAACTGCTGTTCCTGCAGAATGCAGTGGTGAACAACCAGCCAAGCTGGACCACCAACTTCTATACCTATCCGATCAACGTGGACACGGTGAAGCCAAGGGCTGGGGTGCCTACGCTCTCGCCGCCGAGCGGCTCCTATACATACGGACAGTCGGTGACGGCCAACTACAGTTGCACGGACGACCGCTCGGGCCTTCAATTGTGCGGCCCNNCCTCGTCGCAGTCGGCGCTCTACAGCGTAGGGAAAGCCACGCTCACGGTGACCGCGAATAATGGCAGCATGATCACGGGGGCGACCGTGCCCACTCTTACCTACGCTGTCACCGGCTTTGTCAACGGAGAGACGGCGGCAGTGCTGAGCGGAACGCCGGTGATCTCGACGGCCGCAACCAAGACCAGCGCAGCCGGAAACTACCCGATCACCATATCGCAGGGCACGCTGGCTGCGGCCAATTACACCTTCGTGTTTGTGAACGGGACAATGTCGGTGGTCGCCCCGCCGATTCCGATCCTTACATCCACTTCCGTGATCACCGGCAATGCGACGAGCGGCTACACACTGACCATCACGGTAACCAACACCGGCACTGGCGCAGCGAACAATGTTACGCTGACGGCAGCTTCGCTGGGCACAACATCTGCTACAGGGGGGCTCGTGAATATTGGGACATTGGCCTTCGGAGGCGGAACAGGTAAATTCACCGTCACCATTCCCGGAGGCGCGGGCGCCGACCACACGAATGTGGCGGAGAAGTATTCCGGAACCTATACCGGCGGAACATTCTCAACAAGTCTCCGATCGGTGACCTTACCGTAACCGGTAAATGGGTGTAGTACTGAATCACAACGAGAAGCGGTTCGGAGGAATAAATGAAGAGCTTGAAATTCTCACTGGCGCTAACCCTTCTGATGGCGGCCTTCCTTTTTGCTGGCACGGCAGCAAAAGGCCAAGGGCTGAATTTTTCTAATACTTCTCCGACTTTCGTGACGGTCGCCCCTGGGGCCACTGTCACGTTCAGCGGAACCCTGACCGCTAACCCCGTGAGCACAGAAGTGTTTATCAATGGCGATGGTGCCACCGGTCAGTTTGTGCTGCCACCGCAAACGCCGGATCCGAACGTGACCTACCTGAGTGACGAGGAGTTTAATAGCACCGTCCCCCTGTTTATGGGCGGCAACAACCCCTCGAACTTTACAGGCCCTTTGTTCAGTGTGACCTTGCCGCTTAACTACCCCTTGGGCGACTACTCGAGTGTGTTCTTTATCACCGGAGGAGCGGATGAAAGCGCCCAGGACACCCTGGTCTCGATACCGTTCGAGATCGTGGTCGCAGAGCCAGTCGGCGTTCCTGAGGGCGGGGCGTCGGCGATTTACCTGCTGTTAGCCGGGGGAGTTTGCTTCGGCGCGATGGCGGTTCGTCGGCGCAAGGCGATCAGGGTAAGTGCATCTACATAGGCTGTAAAACTACATCGATTCAACAAACGCCGTGCGGCCTCAGGTCGCGCGGCGTTTTGCTTTTGGCGCGAGTGGATCGGGCTGAGGCTCACGGTCTCATTGGGCATGCTGCAACACGGCTGGCCAGCAATTCTCACAACAGGCGCGACAGCCCAGGATTCAAGGACTGGCGGAGTCTCTGAGGGCCGGGAGGCCCTCAGAACAGCCGGTCAGGAGACCGGCGCTACTGTTTGCGGCGCTGCAATCCCCGGCGGCATCTGAGAAATACAGGCCCGCTGCCCTGGTCTTGATCAAGCCTCATCGCGCTCAAGCCTTTTCTGGATCAAGCACCGGCGACTCGACCGAGGTGGTTCCCGTTTCCCCGGCATGAAGGCGCGTAATGATGAGGACGGTGACGTCGTCGTCCTGGCCAAACGCGATGGCTGCGCGCGCAGCCTCGACCGCGGAGGGGCCGGAGGCGAAGAGCTTGCTCATGCGATCAAAGCCAAACATCTCCTTGGTGACAGGGTTGGTGGCTTCGAGCACGCCGTCGGTGTAGAGGGTGAGGGTGTCGCCGGGCTGCATCTGCATGGTGATCTCGGAGTAGTCGGAATAAGCGATGAGGCCGAGGGGGAGCGATGCCTCGAGAGGAAACTCCTGACCATTGAGAAATGGCGCAAGGTGGCCGGCGTTGGCGAATGTGACGGTGCCATCCTTGTCGATGCGGAAAACGACTCCCGTGGCGAAACCGCCGCTCATGCGCCCGGCCAGGCAGCGGTTGAGGGAGCCAAGCATCTCTGCGGGGCTGGTGAGTCCAGCCTCGGCCCGCAACACGCCAACGATCATAGAGACGTTCATGCCAGCCTTGATGCCTTTGCCGCTTACATCGCCGACGGCAATAATCGCCGAGCCGTCGTCGTTGGGAATGACCTGGAAGAAATCGCCGCCGACCTCGAGCATGGGGGTATACGAGCCTGTAATTGTGAATCCGTCGATCTGCGGAATCTCGTCTGGGACGAGCACCTTCTGGATCTCTCGTCCGCCGGCGACTTCCCCTTCGAGCAGCATGCGGCGCGCCTGGGCCTCGAGGATGTAGCGATAGGTGGCGAACAGGATGGCCGCAAAGAGGCCGAGTGAAAGGACGCGCTCAGGCGGGAACTCGATTCCCGGGGGGAGATGGAACAGGGGCGCCCGGATCAAGCTGAGAAAAAGCGTGATGTGGGTAAAGCGAGCGCCGAACGCGCTGCCATCGGCGAAGGTGTGGAGGGCCTGCAACACTAACGAGACGACGGCGACGACGATCCGCGAAATGTCGAGCTTGTTGCGGAATCCGAGCACGACAAGAACAAACGGAAAGAGCTGGAGGACGAGGAAAACCGCGGTGACGATGGCATTGGCCCACTGCATCCAGTGAAAAGACCAGCTCCACCAGCCCCAGAAGAGGGACAACGAGCCATCGATGAAGCCGGCGCCGATGGCGGTCCAGGCCAAGCGGTTGGTCCACTTCAAGAGCTTCTTGTTGTCGTGCAGGTTGAGCAGCCAGACGAGCAAATACCAGAGCGAGACAGCGTTGAGAAGATAAAGCGGCTGGTTGATGAAACGGGCAACGCCGTAGGGGATCGGGACGAGGATGAGCTGGCGGAGAGTCTCGAGAGCCACCGGCGTGACGGTAAAAACCGCGACCCACAGGAAGAGCTGCTCCTTCCGGTTGCGGTACCAGAGAACGACGCCGAGCACGCCGATAAAGACGCGCAGCAGCACGAGCGAGTAGTCGAAAAGGTCTGCGCGAATATAGTCTGAGAGGATTTCGTTCTTCTCAAGATCAATCGTGTGGGGATCGCCGAGGACCGGAGGATCTGACAAACCGCCCAGGTCACTGGGCTGAAAAATGCTGAGAGGGGCCTTCCAGACGCGAATGGCGATCACGCCTTTGCTGGAACCCTCCAATGGGAAGGTGTGGGGAAAGTTTGTGTAGAACCATGAGGGGTGGGGAGGCATTTTGCCCACGCTTCCGATGAGCTTCCCGTTCCAGTAAACCTCGTAGGCGTCCTCGACGTAGTCAATGAGGATTTGGTATTGGCCGGTCATACCGGGGGTGGGCTGGATATCGATGTGGCGGCGATACCAGGCGAAGCCGGTATAAGACGGGTGACCCTGGACGCCCCAGGTATCCCACTCGTCGTAGGTTCCGCCAATCTTGCCCCACCACCCGTCGTCGTAGTTGGGCTTGGCGTACTCCGGATTGTCTCCGAGGGTGAACTGCCAGTCGCCGTCGATGTTGACGACACCCTGGCCGAGACCTTTTATGACGAGGGTGCGGTTTGGCGGGGCATTCGGGGCAGGGGTTGGACCGGGCGGCTCAGCCGCAGCGGAGACTGCAAAGAGCAAAACGAGCGTTCTGAAGAGGATGCGGCCCCACACACCGGTAGGATACCACCGGGGCGATAGCGAAAGTGACTTCAGGGAGTTGGCTTTACCCGCTTGGCAATTACCTCTTCGGTGGCGAAGTCGCCGACCTGGCGGGTGAATTTGATTTGATCTCCGTCGATCTTGCCGGTGTAGACGATGCGCAGATCGTTGCCGTTGAAGTTGATCTGCTCGACAAAGCTGATGTTGTCGCCATCGATTTTGCCTTCAGTGATCTGCGTGGAGCCGCGCTCGTTGGTGGCCGTTCCGGTGAGCTTGGAGCCGTCAACGTGGAAATCGTAGGTATACTTCTGCACGCCGATCTGGGTATCGAACTCGGCATACCATTTCCCGTTGAAGTCGGCAGCCTTTGCGGCGATGGAACCCATTGCGAATAAGAGCAGGGCAAGCCCGAGTTTTTTCAACATGCGAAAACCTCCCATGGGTCCGGCAGAACCGATTGGAATGACCCACTGTGGAATTGTAGTCCACAACTCGAATGACGCGGGATGCCGCAGCGTCAGCGCCGCGTACGACGCCATACCAGCAGCCCGACAAGCAGGAAAAAGGCCGCTCCTCCAGCAATCCGGACCAGGTCTTCGTGCGTCATAGCCGTCTCATGCTACTTCTGCAGGGGTACGCGGTGAATATGCTCGATTTCTTTGTTGTAGTGGCCGGTAAAGGCATTCCAGCGAACCCGTAGGAGTTCTTCCAGCATGGTGAATCCGTCGCGCAGGTAGCTCATGCGGGTGCGGGCATCGTGTGCCCAGCTTACGGGTACTTCAACCACGCGGAAACCACGCTTGAGGGCGATGAAGAGGATTTCGGGGTCGAACCCCCAGCGCTCGATGGTCTGGAGTTGAAAGACTGTCTGGGCGGCATGGCGGGTGAAAGCCTTGAAGCCGCACTGCGTATCGGCAAACGGAAGCCGCATGATGGCGCGGGTGACGCCGTTGAAGCAGCGGCCAAAAAACTGGCGATAGAGGGGCTGGCGATGGGTTTGGCGGCTGCTCTCAAGCCAGCGCGAACCGATGGCGATGTCGGCGCCTGCGGCGATGGCGGCAAAGAGCCGCTCGGCCTCCTCCATGGGTGAAGAGAGGTCGGCGTCAGTGAACATGACAACATCGCCCAGCGCCTGCAGGATGCCGTGCCGGACGCTATACCCCTTGCCGTGGTTGCCGGGATTCTCGAGGAGGCGGAGTTCAGGGGCGGACTTGGCAATCTCGCGGACGACGTCGGCAGTGTTGTCTGAGGAGCCGTCGTTCACGACGATAACTTCGGCGTTCCATCCGTAGTTACGGACGCAGGCAAGAACCGATTCCAACGTAGCAGGGATGCGGGCGCTCTCGTTGTAAGCCGGAATGACGATGCTGTATTGGGGAAATTGAGTCACGTTGCCAACCACCGGACCAAAGAGGCCCGGTCTTGCCTTCTTCTCCGGATATTCTTCACCGGCCTAAGTCCGCGGGAACGGCTGTCGCCATGATAACCCACAGCAACGCGGAGGAAACTCCGGCAAGGGGAGCAGACCCCCTGATCGAAAGAAGGCGGCCCGGCGACAAGAATAAGTCATTGGCATCCACAGGCCAGTCAGATAAAGACCCTTTCTTTTTCGTGCGTTAGGACAGAAAATCCGGTTATGCTGTGAGCGGAGGCCTAGTGCACATGACAAAGGCAGACCTGGTGGAAAAGGTAACTGGCTTGGGAGACCTGACCCGCCGCGACAGTGAGGTAATCGTGGAGACGATCTTCGGCTCCGTGATCGGCGCTTTGCAAAGCGGAGACAAGATTGAGATCCGCGGATTTGGGTCGTTCCGCATCCGTCAACGGAACTCGCGGATCGGACGCAACCCCAAAACTGGAGAACGCGTGGAAGTCCCAGCCAAGCGAGTCCCCTACTTCAAGCCTTCCAAAGAGCTCCGCGACCTGGTGAACCCGGAAGAAGCCGCCAAAACGGTCTGATCCGAACTGCCTGTTGCAGCGTGCCCACTCCCCTGGGCCGCAACTCGAGGCTTCGATTCTGGTCCGGGCTTCCCTGCCGCGAACAATCCAACTCCATTGTTCCTGAGACCGATGCTCAGGCAGGCGCGTTTGTGCGCGTGGGCTTTTGAGTCGCGGGCGCGGCAAAAGTCTTCGCGGCCGTTCGGTCCTCAAGCCAGTCGAGTAGAAAGACGCCGGCCAGAAGGGGAACCAGCCAGATGACGCGGCACTGATAGCGCTCATCCACGATCGAAAGAGTGCCGGTAAGCAAGGCGTTGAGCACTACCATCGACAGGATGACGAGTGAAAGCCCGAGCAGGGTCCTCGATTGCTTGCGCCAGCGCAAAAGGGCGATTCCGGCGATGAGTGCCAGCGAGAGAATCACAGCCCAGAATTGGATGCTGCTAAGCGCGTCGAGCGGAAGCGCGTCGCGGGCCTCGCGGCTGCGCAGGTAGCTGGCGCGGGATGCAGGAATAATCTGGCTGAACTGCGCGACGATCCAATCGCTTGAGTCGAAGTCATAGAGCCCGAAGGCCATTAGCTGCCGGCCAAAGTTGTCGGCCGCCCGGTGAAACTCTTCGCGGGGATAGGCGCGAATAGCAGCCAGAAAAAATGGAACATCCTGCGCCTCGAACCTCCTCTTGTCGTCTTCTGATGCTGACTCGTAAGGCGCGTTGTCGCCCCAGAGAAAGCTGTCTGCGTCGCTGGTGAGGTTTGCAAGATGGCCGCAGGCGGCCCATTGCTCGGTGGCGCAGTGCGAATCGAGATACCAGCGCCCCGGCCCGTCGGCGATAACTCTTGCGGTGAGATAAGGCGGCCGCTGTCCGTTGAGCGAAGGCTTACCGTCTAGGTATGCGTAGAGAGCAAGCTGTGCCACAACCGCAAGGGCAAGTATTGCGGCGATTTCGCCCAGCGCTGGGACGCTGCGCCGAAACGGCCGGCGATCGAAAACGGCAAAGATCAGGAGCAAGACGAAAAGTGCCGCGGCCAGCAGCAGGTGTGTGGAGTGCGCGGTGATGCCCCAAATGGCAACCAAGCCAAGGCCGGCTCTTTGGACGCGGGAGAGCGAGTCGCGAGCGAAGAACAGAAGGAACAGGGCGAGGTATGCGAGCGGGCCGAGAATGTCGGGCATGAGAAAGCATGTGTACCAGGCGATGCTGGTGAACGCAGACAGGAGTGCCGCGAGAACCAGATAGCGCTGGACCGTGTGCCGCGTGGAGAATGCCCGGACAACCAGCCACAGCACCCATGCAGTGACAAAGCTCTGAAGGATAGCGACGGGCCAGGGGTTGACGTTCCAATGAAACGGCAGGATCGCGAGGCTATAGAGAAGCGAGCGCATCCCGTAGTAGTCAGAAAGCTGGTGGAGGAAGATGGCGCGCGCTACGGGAGGTCCATCGGCAAGATAGGTCATGGAGTCGGCCATGAGCAGCGGAAAGCCGTTGTAGACCGCAGGCCACAGGAAAAAGAGTGTGGCCAGAAGAATAGCGAAAGATGAGGCAGGCAAAGAGATGTCTTCACGACGACGCGCGGGGCTCGGCTCTAATGCGTGGGGCTTACTCACTCGCGGGTGTCCTTGCAATGGGCTCACTGGATCGACCCAATGCTAGCACCTGATCACAGAAGCGCGATGAATCTGTTCCCAGGCAAAGCAACCTCGCATCCCAGCCTTTCCGGCAAAGAACGCACGGAAAGGATGGGGTACCCAGACGGGATTATCCGGCGAGTTTTTACGGCCTGATGCCGATGACGGCCATCATGCGGCCGGCGTGGCCTTTGGAGGAGCGGTGGGAGAAGAAGAGCTCGGGCTGGCAACTGGTGCATCCGCCAACCACCTTGATGGATCGTGAGGAGAGTCCTGAAGCGAGCAACTGGCGTCGATTGGCCTCAATGAGGTCAAGGTGGAGGCTGGGGCCGATGGGCGAGTGGCCGGGCGCGCGCTGGGTGAGAAACAGCATAGGGTATCTGGTCCGGACCGGGTCAGAGTCGTAGACCTCGACGAACAGATCGGCGCAGTATGTGAACTGGGACTCGAAGCTCGAGAACACTTCCTCCCCGACGGCATAGCAGCAGGCGCCGACACCGGGACCGATGGCGGCGATCAAATCTTCAGGGCAGGAACCGTACTGGAGCCGCATGCGACCCACGCCGGACTCGACAATGCGCTTGACGGTGCCGCGCCAGCCGGCGTGGAAGGCCGCGACAACGCGCAACCTGCGGTCGGCCACCAGCACGGGAATGCAATCCGCGGATTGTACGGCAAGCAGCAGGCCGGGGGTGTTGGTGATCAGGCCGTCGCCCTTGCCCGACTGGACGCAAGACGCGTCGGTGCTGGCTGCGAAACGTACGACGCTGGAATGAACCTGACGAAGGCTGATGAGCGGCGTATCGGGGCTGCCAGTTATGGCTTCGGCCAGCAGGCGGCGGTTCTGCGCAACTGCCTGGCGGTCGTCTGATGCAGTGTAGCCCAGGTTGAGTTCGCCGGGGGCGTCGTCGGGGCAATAGGCGCGGCTCAGACCACCTCGCCGCGTGCTGAATCCGTGCCACAGCCAGCGGGTCTGCGCCCAGCCGGGAACCCGCAACCATTCAACGCCGTTCGCAGCGACCACGGGAGCCGGAGCCGGCCGGGAAAGCTCCCTGGGGTCGGCACGCTCCAGACGCATGCGGCGCGTGACGCCGCCGGCCTTGCCACGCAGGTTCCGCGTGAGGCCCGCCGTGGCATACAAAGCGTCGAGGTGGTCGACAGCCTCTGCCGAGACGCGCTTCGATGAAACGGGTTCAGGAGCTTTGCGGAGTTTGGATTTTCCTTGGGAGGCAGGGCTCATCTGGTGTTGATTCTAATTGCCGCTCACTCGGGCAATCGGGCACTCGGCCAATCTCAGATCCGGCACCTTGAAAAAGCGGGGCTAAATTGAAACGGGCCCGCCTTCCGGCGGGCCCTTGTCAGAGGCCTTGTTTTGGTGGGGTTCCAAGGAGGGAATTGGGGGAGGGGTCCATACTGGACCGTGAAAGAAGGGGGTACCTTCGAGGATGGGCTTAGTTTCGGGGAAGCCTCTGTTGTTACTCATTGTGATGCATTTCTGAGCAAAAAGTTGTGTTCAATTGAGATAGATGAGTGAAATTGTTCAAGGTTTTGATGACATCAAACGACATGCGCCCTTATCCCCGGGGGTACCAGCCAATCAAACGATTAACAATGACCTTGCGTGGAAGGTGAAGAATTGGCACACTTTATGGTGTGAAATGGCTTTTCTCAATCCTGCTGACGGTCATCCTGGTGGGTGGGCTCAGTTATGCCTATTTCCACAGGCAGGAGCTCGGGCTCGGTGGTTCACGACCGGCAACAGTTGAAGAGACAGCCGCTTCAGTTCCCAACCAGACCTCTCAGGCCGGTCCGGCACCCATCGTGTGGGAAAAGATCGACCGCTCCAGCGACGGATTCAAGATAGAGATGCCGTCCGGGGTGCAGCAGACGCAGGTTCCGGCCTACAACGACCACGGCGGCGAAGAGCCGGTGCAGATGATCTTCTCCAACCCCAACGCGGATACCACTTTCTCAGTGGCGTGGGCAGATGACCCGCCGGTGGCCCGCGTCAATCAGAGCTCTGCCCAGCGAACGCTGGATATGGCTCGGGAAGATGCGCTTAACCGCACCCACACTGTTCTGGTAAATGAGTCGGGCACGAGCTTTGACGGCTATCCGGCGCGGGACTTCACTGCGCAGAATGCAAATGGCGGCACGATGAACTCGCGGCTGATCTATGCGGGCCAGCGCCTCTACATGCTCACGGCGGTCTTCCCCTCAGCCGCAGCGCGGCGCGACAGCGATGTTGACCGGTTCTTCAGCTCCTTCGCGATGAATGCGCCAGGGACCAGGGAATGAGGGACCAGGGACCAGGGGCTGCTGTGAAGGGTCCAGGGTCGAGACTCACTCGGCAATCTCAGGTTTCCTATCGGACCGGAATGTCAGTCGCCGTGCTGTCCCAAGCCCAGACAGTTTTCAGTTCCCGCCGGGAACTGCCGAAGACGCTGAAATGGGAGAGAAGCGTCTTCTCCCGAATGAGCGTGACGATGGCGATTGCCGCTCTATCGACGGCCGGGTTCTCGCAGTATGTGGCTGCGTCGAGCAATGTCTCGGCGTCCCAGCAGGCCTGGCAGTCGCTGCAACAGAGCCTGGCCTCAGGAAACCTGTCCGCGGCGCAAACCGCATTCAATGCGTACAGCCAACTGAATCAGAATCTTTCGGCAACGAGTGGAAGCAATTCTTCCTCGAGCTCCCAGCTCTCGATGGATATGAAGGCTCTGGGCAGCGCGATCAGCTCAGGTGACCTGTCGACGGCCCAATCAGCATTCGCGACGGTTCAAAGCGACATGAAGAGCACCCCGTCGCAGGCGGTGACGAATGCCGAGAGCGCCGTAAACCAGACCGTTCAATGGATGGACGACCTGCTGAATCTATCCAGCATGAGCGGCACCACAGCTGCTCCAGTTGACCCGACCACGGCGATCTTAGACAGCGCCTATGGGCTGAATTCGTCTTCGAATTCAAACGGCGGGAATTCGACGGACCCGACAACGTCGATCTTGGACAGCGCGTACGGCGACACCACAGCGGGAAGCAGCACCGGCGCGACAGGGACGAGTAGCGCAGACGAATCCAGCGCGAGCGGGACCAGTTCAAGCGCGACAAGTTCTTACGGGTACAGCCCAGTCAGCAGCGGTAACGAAGGCTGCGGGGCGAGCGTGAACGTGTACGCGTAAACAGTGCTGGGCGCTTACGCGTAGCGGGAAAATGGAGCGATCCCATGAGAGCCCCGAAAAGCATCCCTCTGGGGCTAAAGCCCGCGGTTTTATTAGCGATTCACGGCACTACTCAAGTCGTGCCCTTTCAAAACCGCAGCTCCGGCTGAGTTCTTCCTCAACCTGCTGGTCCCCAGACCCGATGCCCTATACTCCAGACCCTAGACCCTAGACCCTGCGTTCACGGCAACTCGCGGACCCAGATGTTGCGGAAGGCGAGCGGCTCGCTCTTGTCGCCATGCGCCTGGAGCTTGATGGGAGCTGAGTCGAACGCCTTGTAGAACGGCTGGCCGATGTAGCGCGTCTCGCCCTTCAGCTCGAAGTGGTTGTCGACCAGCACTCCGTTGAGAAAGACCGTAACGTACGCGGGGGATTTGAGGGAGCCGTCCGCGTTGAAGGTGGGCGCGGTCCAGGCAACGTCGTAGATGTTCCATTCGCCGGGCTTGCGCATGGGGTTGGCCAGGGGAATGCTCTGCTTGTACAGGCTGCCGGCCATGCCGTTGACGTAGGTCTTGTTGTTGTAGGAGTCGAGCACCTGGAGCTCGTATCCGGCATCACCCGGGCCGGTAGAGGCGAGGAAGACTCCGCTGTTGCCGCGCCCCTGACTCGAGCCAGTGATGTTCTCGGGAATGCGCCACTCGACGTGAAGCTGATAGTTCTTGAACTTCCGCTTCGTCTCGATGTTGCCTCCGCCGGGACCTTTCTTCACCGTGAGGATGCCGTCGGCGACGGTCCACTGCGCTGGAGTGTGGTCCTGCGCTGAGACCCACTCGTCGATGTTCTTGCCGTCGAAGAGGATGATGGCGTCGGAAGGCGGGGCTTCGTCGGTAGCGCCGGGAGTAACGACCGGGGGCTCGGGAGTCCAGACCTCGGTCTCTTCTGGCTTTGGCTGCGGCGCAGCTGCCGGAGTTGCGGCGGGGGATTGCGCGAGAAGCTGAGGAACGATGAGCGTTGCGGTGAGGGCAAAAAGAGCCGCGGGGAGCATGAGGCTTGCGATTCGATCTAAGCGCATGAGTAGATTACCTGCCGTTGGCCATTCTCATACCCGACGCGGCGAATGAGCAAGTGGGAAACGCGCGGAGACAGAGGTTAGGTCCTCAATGCGGCTGCTGCAAAGTTGGCATCGTGGTTTCCCACCCGTGGCATAACGGCAGAGGCGCGCCACGGATGGGGCCTACAATCACTTCGAAACGGGCGGTACCCGGTCCGATGTATGATAAGCGCGAATCAACTTCAACAGGCGAATTTACTCTAAACAATTGGGGCTGTTATGCGGGATTCTACCCAATCGCGTCCTGTTTACGCGGAAGGCACAGTTGGCCTGTGGCTGACGGGGTTGGCTTTCACGGCGATTTACGTCGCATTCAGCGGCAGGTACGGCTTTCACCGCGACGAGTTGCTGAGCTACAGCAATGCGATGCACCTGGACTGGTGCTACGTGGTATACGCTCCGCTGACCGCGTGGCTGGCACGTGCGGAACTGGTTGTATTCGGAACCAGCCTGGTGGGGTACCGCTTGTTGCCGGCAGTATCGGTGGGACTGGTAAGCGTGCTGGCTGGCTTGATGGCTCGCGCGATGGGTGGAGGGAAACGCGCCATGCTGGTGGCAGCGGTGGCTGCGGGAATCGCGGGGCCGACCTGCTTTGGCGGCTCATTTCTGTCTTATATGTCGTTCGACATCCTTTGGTGGGTGTTGGTGGCGTGGGCCACGGCCCGACTTCTTCAAACGGACGATGCGCGCTGGTGGATCGTAATCGGCGCCGGCATCGGCCTCGGCCTGCTGACGAAGTACACCATCCTGTTCTTTGTTGCGGGCCTGCTGGTTGGGATGCTGCTGACGCCGAACCGCCGATATTTTCGCTCCGGTTGGTTCTGGTGTGGCGTGGGCGTTGCACTCGTGATGGCGCTGCCGGTAATTGTGTGGCAGTTCCAGCATCACTTTGTAGCCCTGGCGTGGATGAAGAGCATTCACGCGCGCGACGTGGCGGGGGGAATGACCGACCACTTCATTTCCAGCCAGTTCTGGAATACGACCAGTCCAGTGACAGTGCCGATATGGTGCGCCGGACTGTGGTTCCTCTTCGCGACTCCAGGCGGCAAGCCCTTCCGCATGCTCGGCTGGATGTATGTGATTACGCTGATCCTGTTTGTGGTTGCGAGAGGGCGCGACTACTACATCGCGCCAGCGTATCCCATGTTGATGGCGGCTGGTGCAGCGTGGGGCGAGCGTTGGGTTGACTCCAAGAGCCCGTATGCGCAGCGGCGGATCAAAAGAGCCCTACGGATTTCGTTCACGGTTAGCGCACTGGCCGTGTTCGCGCTAACGCTTCCCATTGCTCCGATCCAATCGGCGTGGTGGCGCTTGGCCGACGCCACCGCGAACCACCAGAGTTTCAGCATGCAGATCGGCTGGCCGGAGCTTGCAGCCACAGTTGCCCACGTACGCGATTCCCTGCCCTCCGAAGAGCGCAGCAGCGTCGGGGTACTCGCTGCGGACGAGGGCCAAGCGGGGGCCGTGAATCTATATGGGCGCCCCTATGGCTTGGGCGAAGCGATCAGCGGCATGAATTCCAACTGGTTGCGCGGATACGGGAACCCGCCGCCGCAGACCGTGATCGCCGTCGGCTTCAAAAAGGAAGAGCTGGACAAGATATTTGCCTCATGCGAAGTGGCGGCACAGCTTTCAAATCCGTATGGAGTGGTGAATCTCACGCTACGCGATCGGGATCAGGTTTACGTTTGCCGCAACATTCGCGAGCCGTGGCCGGAGTTCTGGAAGAATTTCCAATACTACGGGTAAAGGTTCAGCAAAGCGCCGGTCGGATTCCCAGGAAACGCGCTCGCTATCGGTCAGAGGTTTTTAGCGCGCTTTTTGGCGGGCTGTGCGGCGGACCTTTTGTTCGCCACGATGGGCTTCGCGGTCTTCCTCGCAGGGCTCTTGCTCTTGCCGCTCGGCTTCTTGTTCTTTTCGACGCGGAGCTTCCAGGCGGTGTGAAGTGCGCCGTGCAGCGTGTCCTCATCGGCGGGCGCGAGGCGGATGTGGGTCGCGCCGTTGCGGCCCCATCCGCCGTGCACGGGCAGAAAAAGGTCAGGGCGGTCGGCAATAAACTCGGCCTGGAGCTCAGGCGTGATCATGAGGTTGCCGTAGTCTTCTTTGACCGAGGCCAGTGTAGCGAAGATGCGGCCTCCGACGCGGAAGTCGGCCGCGCCCATGTGCGAGCCTTCTTCTGCGCCTTCGAGGGAAAGAGCGATGCGGCGAAAGTCGGATGGGGTCATGGCTACTCCTTGAGCGTCTTGACGATTTCTTGGAATACACCCAAATCCATGTTGTTTCGACTCACGTAGCATGCGCGGGGATTTTTCAGACAGGGCACGGTCAAGAACCTCGTATCAACCTGGGCCCAGTGCTTGATTGATCGCATCGCAATTACGAGCTTTGACTCTAACATCTGCTTTGCAATCTGAAAGGTGTACTCCTGAGACGGACAGATCCGGCTTCTGCCGAGGGCGGAATACTGCGAGTGATATGGAAACCACTCGATGGCGAGCAGGCGCCTTGACAGGGTTTTGGGGTCTAAACCCGTTTCAAATCCAAGTTCTCGGGTCCGCGGCTGCCACCATTTTGCGGAACCGGTGTGCGAGAATCTGGGGTTCAAAGGGTAGAAGGGGTATTCTTGCGCCTCATGGCGGAGATTTCGAAATAGCGTCGCCTTGAACTCAGTTTCTCTGTGAGACTTGCGATCGGATTCCCCGTGTCCCGGATTTAGCAGAAGCAACACAACCTTTGCCGACTCAGGATTTCCGATGAATGGCTCAGGGATAGATTCGGGAATCACCCTGCAGGCCAGGGGAGCACCTGCATTGAAGCGGCCGATATCATCGCGATCCATATCGAGCAGGTATTGATCGCTATCGAAGTCTAGATCCAACCATGGGTTTTTCACGTTGTCTCAAAGCTAAATCAATCGGTGAATCATCTCGGAATGGCACCGCCCCTAGGACGCCGTTGACGTTTAGGTCGCTGCCAGCTCCGCCTCAAACTCTTCGTTGAGCCAATTGGTAAAGGCAGAGAACTCCTCGTCGCGGCCGAGGAAGTCGCGGACCATCTCGCGGCCCGGTCGCGAGCCTCCCTGCTCCAGAACCAGTTCGCGATAGCGCCTGCCTGCGTCGCAGCCCAGCAAATCATCCGCGTCGAACTGGCCGAAGAAGTCCAGCGCGATGACCTTGTCGAACGCGTAGGTGTAGTAGTTGGACGAGTAGCCGGTGAGATGGCCGAAGCTCGCGTACATGCGATTGCCCTCGAGCCAGGTCCAGGGCTGGAGGCTCTGGTAGAGCTTCTTGGTGGTGGCGTCGAGGTCGAGGCCGGCGGGGTCCTGGTCGTGTAAATCAAGTGACAGTGTCGTGTAGTAGAGCTGGGTGCGGACCCAATCGGCGCGGCCAAACGCGCCGGCGAGCTTCATTTTTTTGATGGTCTCGGACGGAAGCGCTTCGCCGGTCTGGTAGTGCTTGGCGAAGGACTGGAGGAGCTTTTCGTCGCGGAAGAACTCTTCGAGCATCTGCGAGGGGACTTCGATGAAGTCGCCTTCGGTGGCAAAGCCTGAGAGGCCCACCCACTCTGTGCGGCCGCCAAGGATGGCGTGCATCAGGTGGCCAAATTCATGAAAATAGGTCACAACATCGGAGTACTGGAGCAGGCCCGGATCGTTCTCGTCTCCGGCTGGGAAGTTGCAGATGAGCGCGGCCTCGGGCAGCACGCCGCCGCGGACGCCGCTCACGATGGGCGCGGCGGAGAACCACTTGTCCTTGCCCTCGCGGGGGTGCATGTCGAGGTAGAAGCGGCCTACGTGGGCCCCCTCTTCATAAACCTCGAAGACAGAGACAGCGGGGTGCCAACCAGCGGCGGTGGAGGGGCGGAACTCGATCTTGAAGAGGCGGGCGGCGGTGGAAAGAACGCCTGCCTCAACCTGCTTGTAGGGGAAGTAGGGGCGGACGGAGTTGGAGTCGAAGTCGAAGGCAGCCCGCCGGAACTGCTCGTACCAGTAGCCGCGGCTCGTGATATCGATCGCCTTGAGGCCGGGAACGCGGCTGCGCACAAAGCTGAGAATCAGGTCCAGTTCACGAACTGCCCCGTCACGACTGGCCTCGTCGAGCTTGGCCAGGAAGGTGCGCACGTTGGCAGCCGATCCCATCATCTGGTCGGCGGTGGCCAGGTCGGCCCAACTGCGGAAGCCTAAGACCGTGGCGATCTCCTGGCGGGTGGCGAGCAGGTCNNGGGTCGGTGGAAATGGTGACGTTGCCCTGCTCGTCGGCGGGATGGCGGACGAGGTAGTCGGCGGGCAGGCCCTCGAGCTCCTCTGGGGTAGCCTGGATAGTCTTGCCGCCCTCCTGGATGTTGCGGCTGAATTCGAGCGAAAGCATAGTGGCCTTCTCGTGGAGGGCTTGGATGCGGTCGCGTGTAGCTTCATCCTTATCGACGCCGGCCAACCGATAGCCCAGCAGGGTGCGCTCGACGTAATGGCGGGTAGCGGGGCTGACGCCGTCCAGGGAAATGGCCGCAAGTGCTTCATATACCTCGCGGTTAAGGCTGAGGGCGCTGCCCGCCATCGCTACTCGCTGTGCCTCGTCCTGGGCCTGGTCGCGGACGGATTTGTCGGCGGCGACGGAGTTGAGTACGCCGGCCTGCGAGCCGGCAAGGGTGAGATGGGCGACGGCCTGGTCGTAGAGGCGCAGGGAGTTCTCTGGGGTACGGGGGCCTTCAACGGCGAGAAGGGCGGCCAATGCGGCCTCGTGAGCGGCCAGGCGAGCGCCAACCCAGGCGGAGAGCGATTCGGCAGAGGCTGCCCCGCCTGAGTCCCAGGCATGGAGGGTATCGATGGTGGAGGCGGGGTCAGAAACAGGGGTTTCAGCGGGCATGGGCGGCAAAATCCTCCGAATATCTAGAGTGCCACAAGGGAGCGGGTTGGGGGGTGAGTGCGGGGTGTTGGACGCCGTGAAACGCTGGGGAGCGATTCACCTTGCATCCTACTCGCAACATCATTAAGATGCGTCAATTAACAGCCATGGCTCGTAGCACGACCATCTCGAGAGCTGAAAGCCCGGCGCCGGCGCCACCGGTTGCGCCCCGGTTGCGGCTGGGCAAGCTATGCGTGGCCATTCAGGCTGGGTCACCGCAGGAGCTGGTAGACAAGGCGGAAGCGGCGTTGGCCGATACGATTCAGGAGGCAAGATTCCTGGAGTTCCGGCTGGATTCATTGGCCAAGCCCGCGCTGGCGTTGCCCAAGGTGAAGGATTTTCTCTCCCGGCACCGGGATGTGATAGCCATTGGCACCTGTCGCCGCAAACAGCACGGCGGAAAGTTCGTGGGAACTTTGACTCAAGAGTTAGATTTGCTGTTAAAAGCTGCGGAGGCAGGCTGCCAGCTTGTCGACCTCGAGGTGGAATCGGCCGAGGAGGCAAAGAAAACGCAGTTGGAGAAGTTCCGCGCGGCGCTACGGGAAGCCGGATCCGCGCTGATTGTGAGCTTCCACGACTTTACGCGGACCAAAGGACTGGAACAGGCAGCAGAGCGGATCGAAGCATTTGAGCCGGATTATGTGAAGGTGGTTTCGACCGCCCGCACGCTGAGCGACAACCTGGCCGTGCTGAAGCTGATCGAGGACCGTTCGCTGGGTGCGCATGTTGTGGGTATTGCGATGGGCGAAGAAGGCCTGCTGAGCCGCGTGCTTGGCCCGCGCGCGGGTGGAGTCTTCACGTTTGCCTCGCCTGAGGAGGGCGCAGAGACCGCTCCGGGGCAGATCTCGGCGCGTGCCCTGCGCGATCTCTATCGCATCGAGCAACTCGACCAGGCAACGCGTATCTTTGGCGTCGCTGGCAATCCGATTTCGCACTCGCTTTCGCCGCTGATGCACAACACGGCCTTCAAGCGCGAGAACGTGAACGCTATCATGCTGCCGCTGAAGGTGAAGGCGCTGGGCGATTTGCTTACGGTAGTGCGCGAGCTGCCGCTGGGCGGGGTGGCCGTGACCATGCCACTGAAGCAGGAAGTGCTGCCAGAGCTGGCCAACATGGATCCGCTGACGGCGAAGATCGGCGCGTGCAACACGCTGCGCACCGGGGCCGACGGCAAGCTCTACGGCTTCAATACCGATGTCGCGGGTGTGGTGAGGCCGCTGGAAAAACGTCTGCGCCTGAAGGGTGCGCGCGTCGCGGTCTTGGGCGCGGGCGGCGCGGCGCGGGCGGCGGTGTTTGCGCTTGTCGATCAGGGAGCCGAGGTCTACGTGGTTAACCGCACCCACGAGACGGCGGTCACGCTTGCGCGGCAGGCCAAGGCCAAGTCGCTGAAGCATGAGGTCTTTGCGAAGCAGAAGTTCGACGTACTGGTGAATGCGACGCCTTGCGGCATGGTCGGCGCCAAAGAGGCAGTGCCGATCGCCGAGAACGAGCTGAACGCGTCGCTGGTCTTCGACATGGTCTACA
>PMXB01000239.1 GCA_003165935.1 Acidobacteriaceae bacterium
GGGTTCTTTGACGCACTTCATTTTTCCGATTTCGATCCAAAGTACGGCCTGGGATGGCTGCTTGGCGATCCAGTAGGCGGCAAATTTGCGCTCTTCCGAACGGAGGATGGAGGACGGAATTGGTACCGCCAACTAAGTAAGGGCTTGCATGCCGACGCTGCAACGCAGGGGGCGTTCGCTGCCAGCAATTCGTCAATCATGGGTGGACCTAGCGGATACATTGCGTTCGCATCGGGCGGAACCGGCGGCGCATTCGTTTACGAGATATCGAGTTTCGTGGTGCTCGTAGATGGCAGCTTTGAGAATAGCGATTACGAAGGCAGACATACGGTGTGGGCGCGCGTTGAGTTACCGTTAGGCAATAAGACGGCCGGCTCTGGCGTGTTTTCGGTTTCGGGCCATCAAACGAATGAGGCCGGTTATCACATGGAACCGACCCTAGCGGTGGGCGGTGATTACACAAAGCCGAACGAATCTTCTGGCACAGCGGCATTTTCGATCGATCGCGGCAAGACATGGGCGGCGGCGGAGACGATGCCGGGCGGGTATCGGTCAGCGGTTGCTTATGATGCGGGGGCGGAGGCGTGGATAACGGTTGGGCCGAATGGGACGGATGTTTCGACCGACGATGGAAAGAACTGGACTGCTCTGAAGCCCGATGTTGCTCGGGGTGAGGCGGCGGATGCGGACCGGAACTGGAATGCTCTTTCGCTGCCTTTCGTGGTCGGGCCGAAGGGGCGGATCGGCAAGCGGGCTGAGGGTTCAGGGGCCAGAAAAGTAGTGAAACAGTGAAAAGTGAAGGAGTTATTGGGACGATTTGAGGTTTTTTTGAAGGAAATTGGCAGTTTTCTCAAGAATTGGCCGCCTGTAACCATTTTGTTTTCTTCGAGTTGCAAAAAGGCTCCCGTTAAACTCTTTGTTTTCAACGGGTGTTTTCAGAATAAGATCAAACACGCGGTCGAGCGGAGTGGGTACCCTTGGCTTTTGGCCGTGGCAACGCGGAGTGGTGGGCGAGTTGAGCAGCGTAGAGGAGCTTTGTGCCGATCTTTGGCTCGAAGATGCCACAGGCCATGGCGTAGGTGACGCAGGCGATGAAGTCGCGTATGTTTTGAGCTCCGTAGACCCGGGGGCAAGGCCCGGCGAAAGGCCTGATCGGCCCTCTCGTGCGCGTCCAAGCTGTTTATTTTCAATTTTCTGGCACTACGAAAGACTTGTTTCCAGACCTCCTGGCAGTGAGCGACGGCGGGGTTCAGCAGGGCAGGGTTTTGCTCGATTTTGGCGGGTATCGGGGTCAGGGGTGCGAGTGCATGGGTCACGGCGAGTTCTCATTGTGGGGGTGCTTTTCGATTGCAGGTAGATTGTGCGCCGGAAGGTGGAAATTATGTGCAAAGACGGCAGTGAAAAAGTGAACAGTGGCCGGGGGCAGAGACGAAGGAACAGCGAACAGTGGGCAGGAGACGGGGGCGGAAGGGCAGTGGACAGTGAAAAGGGACCGTGAAAAGGGGCGGAAGAGTGGGAAAGAGCGAAGGAAATGAGTGAAGAGAGCGGTGACAAGGGACGTTCATGGATCGCAAAGAAGTGGGCGAAATGGCAGAAAGACGGTTTTCGTATAACAAGTGTTGTTATAAGGGCAGCTCCCAGCTTCAGGGCGGGGGAACAGGGAACAGGGAAAAGGGAACAGGGAACAGGAAATAAAGCGCACTCGAGAGTGGGCTTCTAGATTTTCATCGCAAATACCAGAAAACAAGTGAATAAACAGTCGGCTGTGACGGGCGCCGATTTTCGTTGACATGTATTACGGATTGCGATAATGTTTATTACGAATTGCGATAAGACAGTTCATAGTTCACAGTTCGTAGTTCACAGTTCGAAGTTCACAGTTAAGAGCAGGCAATGAAGCTGGGAGAGAAAATTCGTTATTTGCGCGAGGTGGAGGGCAGCCTGCGGGGGCTGAACCGGGCCATGAACCAGCAGGAGCTGGTTCGCGCGATCGAGGCGGAGACGGGCTCGAAGATGAGCCAGAGCTATATCTCGCAGATCGAGGGCGGGGCGCGTCCACACCTGACGAATACGACGCGGCAGATACTGGCCGGTTTCTTCAAGGTTCATCCGGGCTACCTGGTGGATGACCCGGAGGGATACCACCCGGAGCTGATGAGCGAGTTGCGCAGCGTGGAAGACAAGCTGGACCTTTGGCTGGTGAATGGAGCGGAGCGGTTCCAGCGCGATCCTGAACTTATGGCGGCGCTGCTGGCACTGGCGCGGCATGACCGATCGCGCGAGTGCCTGTTGATGCTGGAAGCGATTATTGAGACGCCGGGGCTGATGCCGAGGTTGATTGAAGTGCTACGGCCGACGTTTGCGACGCGCCCGTTGAAAGCGAATGCCGGGCCGGTGAAGACCAACAACGGGCAAGCGAGCCTAGCTGAAGCTGCAGCGGGCAAGCGTGCTAAGAACGTATCCGCAGGTGGGTTCAGCAGGTCTTCTGGCCGGCGGACAAGCGCGGGCGAGGACGCCCGCACGACAGCCGGTCTAGAGACCGGCGCTACATCGAGAACTGATCCGCGGTTGAGTTCCAAAACCCCGGCAAGAAAGCGGGCGACGAGATGAACTGGGAAACTTTCTACTTTGTGTGCTTTGTCGCGGGCCTGTTTCTGAGCGGGTTCTCGCTGCTTGGCGGGATGGGCCACCTGGGGGGACATATTCATCTGCCGCACGGGACGCACGTGCCGCACATGCCGCATATGACGGGCGCCGGACACGGAACGCATATGCCGCATGCGGCTCATGCGGGATCCGGTGCGACGCGAGGCAACTCGGGCGGGCCACAATCGACGGTGCCCTGGTGGAACGCGTTTTCGATCATGGTGTTCATCACGTGGTTTGGCGCGACGGGCTACCTGCTTACGCGGCATGAAAACTTTGCAGCGCTGGTGGTGCTGGTGCTCTCAGCTCTGGCTGGATTTGGTGGAGGAGCGATTGTGTTCTTCTTCCTGACCAAGGTTTTGTTGCCGCATGAGAGGGAACTCACGGACTATGAGACGGCTGTTGAAGGCGTGGTTGGCCGCGTGTCAGCGCCGATTCGCGAGGGAGGTATTGGCGAGATCGTGTATGAGCAACTCGGCGTACGCAAGGCCGTTCCGGCGCGATCGGAGCACGGCGCGGCAATCAAGAAGGATGAAGAGGTTTTCGTGGTTCGTTACGAAAAAGGAGTGGCCTGGGTTAGGCGATGGGAGGAAGTGGAGGCCGGCGACGAGGCGAGGAGTATGTAGGGTTTGGTGGCCAGGAGCATGCTCTTGGTCCTCCCACTCATCGCGATAAGGCTGCGATGAATGGGGCACAGGGTTCCAACACTCAGCAAGTGCGGGCGAGGACGCCGGCACGACAGCCGGCGAGGACGCCGGCGCTACAAGTGCCCCGGCTGAAAGGACCGGGAAACGCATGATGAGTCAAACCACCGTTCTAATCACCGACATGTCAATCCTTGTGGGGATCTTCCTGCTTGGGTTCCTTGCCAAGATATTTCCGCGGAACGGCCGTAAGCACGATGGGCATCATTGAGGCATTGTTTTGGGTGACGCGGGGAAAGAGCCCGCAGGGGCTAAAGCCCAGGTTCATTCTGCTGACTTTATTGGCCCGGCTAAAGCCGTGCCGTTGTTACAAAACCGTTCCGATGAGTTTTTCAGCAAGCTGTAAAGTCGGGCAGAGGTTCCAGAGGCTGGAACGAACCGATGAATCGCTTTGCAAGGGGACACTGACGTTAACCATCAACACCTCACCTCCCGGGCGAAAGGGCCGGGATCGCAATGAATGAATACATTCTGTTTGTAGGCCTGGCTGTTCTGGCTCTCATCCTGCTGATGGGGCTCATCGCCCGGATGTACCGCAAGGCAGGGCCGAACGAAGCGCTGATCGTGTATGGCTTTCGCGGACCGCGCGTGGTCACGGGCAATGGGACGGTGATCTTTCCGATGGTGGAGAACTGCCGCGAACTGTCGTTGGAGCTGATGAGCTTCGATGTAGCGCCGCAGCAGGACCTGTATACCAAGCAGGGCGTTGCGGTGACAGTGGAAGCGGTGGCACAGATCAAGGTTCGCAGTGACCGTCCTTCGATTCTTACTGCCGCGGAGCAGTTTCTGTCGAAGCCTCCGCAACAGCGGGAAGGCCTGATCCGGCTGGTGATGGAAGGGCATCTTCGCGGCATCATCGGGCAGTTGACGGTGGAGCAGATTGTGAAAGAGCCGGAGATGGTGGGTGAGCGGATGCGTGCCACCTGCGCCGAAGACATAAGCAAGATGGGTCTGGACGTGGTGTCGTTCACGATCAAGGAAGTTCGCGACAAGAACGAGTACATCTCGAACATGGGCCGGCCGGATATTGCGCGGATCAAGCGCGATGCGGAGATGGCGACAGCGGATGCGGAGCGCGATACGGCCATCAAGCGCGCGACGGCGCTGCGGGAGTCGGCTGTAGCGAAGGCGCAGGCTGACCAGGAGCGCGTGATTGCGGAGACGGCGTCGGCTACTCGGCAGGCTGAGGCGCAGAGGGATCTGGAGATCAAGCGGGCCGAGTACGCTGAGCAGAGCCGCAGGCAGCAGGCTTCGGCCGACAAGGCGTACGAACTGCAGACCAACATCATGCTGCAGCAAGTGACGCTCGAGCAGGTGAAGGTGCAGCAGGTGGAGAAGGAAGGCCAGATCAAGGTTCAGGAAGCTGAAATCCTGCGCCATGAGAAGGAGTTGATTGCAACGGTGCTGAAGGGCGCGGAGATTGAGCGCCAGCGCATTGAGTACATGGCGGCTGCCGAGAAGAACCGGTTGACCGCGGAAGCAGAAGGCCGTGCGGCGGCGATCAGGACGCAAGGCGAGGCCGAAGCCAGCATCATTTTCCAGAAAGGCGAGGCGGAAGCGAAGGCAATGAACGTGAAGGCCGAAGCCTACCAGGAGTGGAACCAGGCAGCGGTGGTGGACAAACTGCTGACCAACATGGCGGATGTTGTGCGTGCCATGGCGGAGCCACTGAGCAAAGTGGACCACATCACCATTGTGTCGACCGGCAATGATGATGCTGCCGGGGCGCACAAGATTACCGGCGATATGACGCGGATTGCGGCGCAGGTTCCGGCATTGTTTGAGGCGCTGAGCGGGATGGACATCAAGCAGTTGATGGCCAACGTGACGGCGATCAAGACTCGGCCGGCAAAGAATGGACAGGCGCCGGCGGATGGTGGATCAGACAAGAGCTAGCGGCGTTTTCCGCCCTCTCGCGTTGAGCAAGGGGGCGGAGAGTTTAAAGCGGGTTGAGGCCTCAGGCAATGCAGCACGAATGCTTTGGGGCCGACTCGCTGAGGTTGCACAACAGCATAGGGAACCTAATTGAAAGCGGGGACTGAATGAAGTACACCAAGTACGCCGTGATAACGGCAGCAGCAGGCCTGGCGCTTGCTGGGGTCTGTGCTGTGGCGCAGGCGCCAGCGGCAACTCCAACCGCGACCGCAGCAGTGGTTCCACTGGCGGATCAACCAACCGATGAGCAGATGGCGAGGCTGTTTGAGGTGATGCACGTGAAGGATCAGCTCGCTTCCGTGTCCAAGATCATGCCGCAGATGATGCAGCAGCAATTTTCCGCGCAGATGCAGCAGATGCAGAAGGAGCATCCGGAAATGGCGGCGCTGCCGCCAGAAAAGCAGAGGGCCGTATCGGAAGTCGTCACCAGGTACATGCAGCGGGCCATCTCGGTCGCTACCGGCGATGACATGCTCTCGGAAATGGCAGCGATCTATAAGCGGCATTTGACCGGCGCCGATGTGGAGGGAGCCATTGCGTTTTATAGCTCGCCGGCCGGAGAACACTTCCTTAACCTGGTGCCGGTGATGATGCAGGAATTGATGCCAACCGTGATGCATCGGAGCCAGGAAAAGATGAAGCCAATCATGGACGAGATGCAAAAGGAGCTGATTCAGATTACGGGTCCCGCGGGCTCGGATTCGGCAGAGCCAGCACAGAAGTAAGAGTAACCAATCAAGGAAGACAACCCATTCGGTTCCTGGTTGCGCACGGACTGCGACGGAGACCGGAGGCAGGCAGAAGAGCATGGAGGGGATTATGTCGTTATTGGATAGGGTAAGCACATTGTTGCGGGCGAATTTGAACGACCTGGTGGAGAAGGCCGAGGATCCGGAGCGGCTGCTCAAGCAGATTGTACTGGACATGGAAAACCAACTGCTGCAGGTGAAGACGCAGGTGGCGATTGCGATTGCCGACCAGCATTTGCTGGAGAAGAAGAAAGCCGAACATGAGTCGGAGGCCGCGGAATGGCGGCGGAAGGCGGAGCTTGCGGTGGATAAGGGCCATGACGACCTGGCGCGGCAGGCAATTGAGCGCGCGCTCAGCCAGGATCAGCTGGTGAAGGGCTTCACCGAGCAGGCTGAGGATCAGAAGCACGAGGCGGACAATCTGCGCCAGGCGCTGCGCAAGCTGGAGCAGAAGTTGAGCGAGACGCGGGCGCACTGCGAGATGCTGGTGGCTGAACATCGCCGGGCCAGAGTTGTGGGCCGTGCGACACAGGCTCGCCAGGTGGTGGGCACCGATCAAGAGCATGCCATTGGGCGCATGAAGAGCAAGGTGCAGATGCGTTCGGCTGAGAGCGCGGCGGCAAGTGAGGTGCTGGCTCCGGAGACGCTGGAAGATCGCTTCAAGACCCTTGAGAACGAGGACAAGGTTGAGCTGTTGCTGAATGAGATCAAGAGCCGGCAACTGGATCGGCAGAGCAGTGCCGGTGCGGGGAAGTCGTAAGGAAGAATTGAGGAAACGATTATGTCCGCGGGGCCGGTAATCGCGTCTAATCCAGAGAATTCTGTGCGCAATGAAAAGTGGCCCGGTTCAGGGCAGTTGGCTGCAGCTTGCAAGTCGGGGTCATTTATCCTGAAAGCAGACCCACCGATTAAATGATCGGAACGATCCCCGTCGTTGAATCGCGCACGGGGATGGGTACTGACCGAAAGACTGGTGGGTGGATGCGTTTAGCTGTCTGTTCGTTGGTCGCAATTGTTGGGGTGGGGCTTGTTCTGGGTGTGGCGCCACAGCGGCTCCACTCGCAGGAGGCTACTGGTACTGGCTCGACCGCCGGTACGAAGGCGGGTACATCGCTGCCTGAAGCGCCAGTTCCTCAGATGGTTGTGGGTGCTCTGGTCGAGGGATCTCAGCAGTGGGCGGACCAACAGACCGCGCCGGCACCGAGTGCGACGGATCCGAATGCGCAGGCTCCGAGTGCCGCGCCGGTGACCGGAGCGGGCCAGAGCAGCTCCGCGGCACAGTCGACGCCTGCCGAGACGACACCCCAAAAGAGTCAGCGCGAGATTGCAGACGAGCAACTGAAGCAGCAGGAGAAGCAGCGGGTGATGGGGGTGATGGCGACTTTCAACACCACGCGGGATCCCAACGCGGTGCCACTCTCGCCGGGGCAAAAGTACAAACTCTTTTTCAAGAGCGCAACGGATCCATGGCCGTTTTTGCTGGCCGGGGTGGTTTCCGCCATGAGTCAGGCCGATAACAGCCCACCGGAATGGGGACAAGGGTGGGGGGCTTATGGACATCGATTCGCCACGAGTTACTCCGACTATTTCATCGGCAACTTCATGGGCAACGCAGTTTTGCCGTCACTTCTGCATGAGGATCCTCGCTACTTTCAAAAGGGCAAGGGAAAAATCATCAACCGGATACTTTGGGCGGCAGGCAGCAGCTTCTGGTGCAAGCGCGACAACGGCGGATGGGGACCGAACTGGGGCAACGTCGGCGGCAATTTCATAGGAACCGCCATTGCGCGCGTGTATTACCCGCCCTCTGAGAGAAACGTGAAAGACACTCTCATGGATGGGCTGACGGTGACTTATGAAGGCATGCCGGGCGCTGAACTGATTGAGTTCTGGCCGGACATTGTGCGGGCGCACCGGCGCAAGCAACTGGAAAAGCAGGCCCGCCTGGATGCTGGCATGGATCAGAAGGCAATCCAGGACAAGCAGGCAGCGCAGGGTCAGTCCTCCCTACCGGACAAGAAGACGCAGGCCGAGCAGAAGTAGGGGTTGGGGCGAGCGAAGTCGAATGATTGTGCCCGTAGCCGAGGGGTTCGTTCCAGTGTTTGGGGGTGCGGGCGCAGGTCGTTCGGCTGCGTTTCAGGCTCGGGTTGACGAGCGATTACGAAAATGCGGAGAAGGAGCAACGACAAAGACAGCCGCAGGTCCTTCGACTGCGTTTGACGCGAAGCGCGCGTCAAACTTCGCTCAGGATGACAGNNTGCTATTTCTTGTTTGCTTTGGCTGCCGTGGCTTTCTTGCTGGCCGCAGGCTTCTTCTTCGGGTTCATCAGCTTGAGGTTTTTGTCGATAAGGGCATATCTTTGCTCGACGCAGGCCTTGCTACGCAGTGGGTCGGCGGGGGTGTGCAGCACGTAGTCGACAAGCCGGTCGACGGTGCTGGTGGCTACATGGAGGCGAGTGTCGGAGGAAGCGTAGTAGATGAAGACCTCGCCTTTGCGGCCCT
>PMXB01000068.1 GCA_003165935.1 Acidobacteriaceae bacterium
GGGCGGTGCGGACGAGAACGCCGACGGGGCGGCCCATGCGTTTGGAGAGGGCGGATTCGAGGGTGGCCTTGACGGCGGATTCGGACTTGCGGGATTGAAGGACGACGTTGCCGCTGGCGATCCAGGTGCGGACGGATTGAAAGCCGAGGTCCTCGCAGATGGTGGTGAGTTCGGTCATGGGAAGGCCGCGGGTTCCCATCAGGTTGAGTGCGCGGAGTAGGGCGATGTAGGCGGGCATGGAAGTGGTCTCCCCAAGTCTAGAGTGTTCTCTCAATTCTCTGAAGGCTGCTCGACGTGTTCGATGACAAGGACCTCGACTGGCTCTTTGGCCGATTCAAGTTTCAGCCCGAGCTGTTCCCTTAGCGCGGTGAAAATCGAGGCCCCGGTTGGATCGATTGTGGCGCCAGAACCCGGGGAGCCTTCCGGCATGTCGGCGGTCCATTTCAGTTGTAAATCAAATCCTCCAGTGAGCCCTGTTCTGTCGACGATGGGTCTGTCGAGCCCGGATCGAGATAAGGTAGCGGCCAGCTTTCCAACGGTTACGCCATTCCCCTCAAGCGTCCAGTTAAGCCCGTCGCCTGTGAGCCGGGGAAAGTCACAATAGGTTGGGCGGGGTGCGTCTTGAGCGGCGAGCGGGGGCGGCGCATCCATGGCATACGGAGTGCAATTGCCTTCCCTGGACGGATGCATTTTGACGCCGCCCTTGTCGACGGTCAGGTCATAGGCGGGTCGCTCCATTAGCTCACGATGAACCTTCAGATGGAACCTCTCCTCAAGAAGCGCCCGCAGCATTGGACCCTCCACCTGTTTCACAGTTGCGTCGGTCGCCGATGTGGCCTGGATATCGAAGTGGTCGGATTCCATCCAGGACTGAACACCCGAAACCTGGTTTCTCGGAACATCGTAGGCAAAGAGGATGATCTGTTTGAGCGAGAAGTTTTGCATGACAAGCCTGCCCTGAAAGGCTTGAACGAATGCCTTGTTGTCAGTGCTTGAGTGGGGCCTGATGGAAGCTACTTCGAATTCGGAGCGCGGGGCTGGCTGTTGCGATTGGCAGAAGGCGGAAGCGGTCGCCGCAACGGCGATCAGCGAGAGTATTCGACCGAAGGCGTTATTGGCCTGCATCTATTTTCGCTCTGCCGCTGCTGCGGCGGCTTTCTGGGCGCGGCGGTTCTCGATCTTGCGGAGGGTCTCGCGGAGACGCTTGGACTTGGTGGGAGCGAGGGTGTCTTCGACGGCTTTGCGGTAGCCACCGAGATAGATGGNNTGTGGGGTGTCGGGTATCGGGTGTTGTGTGATCTAAATGCATTCGACAAGATCGGAGTAGACGCGGAGTTGCGAGTCCGCGGTGAGGAGGCGCATTTGCTCTGTGACTGCCTGCGCGATCAAAAGACGGTCGAAGGGGTCGCGGTGGTGGAGGGGAAGAGAGGACACCGCCATGGCGTGCTGCCGTGAGATCTGCAGCTCGGAAATGCCCGCGAGATCGAGTAAGCTGACGAGGCGCTCAATGTCCATTCGCAACTTGCCAAGGCCTATCTTGATGGAGAGCTCCCAGATGCTTGCTGTTGAAGCAAATACCTGGGACTCAGCGGCGATTATCGATTTCACGGGTGGGGTCAGGAGCGGGTTATCGTCCATGAGCCAGACAAGAATGTGCGAATCGAGCAGGATGCTCACGATCGGTCTTTCCTCATTGCACTTTCGGCGGGTTCAGCGACACTCTGCGTGGCTTTTTCCGGCGGAAAGATTGGGCCATCCTCGAAATCGGCAAGAACTTCATCAGGAAGCGGTGCGTCGAAATCGTCTGCAATCCAGATCTGGCCCTTCATGAGTCCGAAACGGATGGGCTTTTTCTGGGGGACGAGCGGGGCGATGCGGGCGACGGGCTTGCCGTTGCGGGCGAGGATGGTCTCGTGGCCCTGCTCGGCGAGGGCGACGAGCTTGGAGAGGTTGGTTTTGGCTTCGAAGATGTTAACGGTGGTTTCCATGCGATCCTCGACTTAGCTAAGTCTAGCTTAGCACCGGGGGCTCTTCCCAGCAACTACGAAGTGTCGGCCACGACTAGACTTCACCTGTCAGAAGCCACAGCGCGGCGGGCCCGGTCTCGCAGGAACCGTCTCTCGTTCGAGTTCCAGTTCCAATCGCCCACGAATGCACCAACCAATATCCACCACACTGCGCTGAACACCGCGGAAGGCCAGACCTGTTTGTGGTCAGCGATGTCGAAAAGTAGATTGAACAGGAATAGTGCTCCGCCGTAGAGAAGCACACCATTCAATAAAACCCAGCGGAGCTCTCCACGCTTCCTTGTGACTTCCCATTTTTTCTCGTCCCAATTCCAACTAAAGTGCGTGATCATTGTTGGCTCCAACGTTCTTCGAGGCGGAAAACTACACGGCCACGGTGAAGGTGTCTTCGGTGCGTGTGACGGCGTGGTAGAGGGTGTCGCGCTCGACGGGGACGCGGCCGGCCTCGGTGATGAGGCGGCAGAGGTCTTTGCGGGTCATGCCCTG
>PMXB01000216.1 GCA_003165935.1 Acidobacteriaceae bacterium
GGAGGCCGCCCATGCTGGTGCGTAAGGCCCGCCTCCACGACGCCTCCAGCGTCTACGACCTGGTGAACTCGCTCTCCACCGACGGCACGCTCCTCAAGCGCAACTACGCCGAGATCTGCGAGAACATCCGCGACTTCACCGTGGCCATCTCCGACGGCGGCGTCTTCCTCGGCTGCGGCGCGCTCCACTTCTACGGCCCCCACCTTTGCGAAGTCCGCTCCATCGTCGTCAAGCCCGAAGCCAAGGGCCAGGGCGCAGGCGGCCGCATCCTCGGCACGCTCATTGAAGAAGCCGAAGAGCACGGCATCCAGTCCGTCTGCCTCTTCACGCGCATCCCNNCATCGTTGCGACGAAGTCGCCATGGTCCGCGGCCGCATCCCCCGCATGTCCATCCTCGGCCCCCGCGAAGAAGCCCAGCAACT
Source organism: Acidobacteriaceae bacterium (assembly GCA_003165935.1). Taxonomy (GTDB): domain Bacteria; phylum Acidobacteriota; class Terriglobia; order Terriglobales; family Acidobacteriaceae; genus Telmatobacter. The sequence goes on from PMXB01000216.1 coordinate 423, forward strand.
CGTCCGCATCTCCGGCTAGAGTGGATTTTTCACAGTCAGCCCAAAACCGTAGCGCCGGCGTCCTCGCCGGCTGTCCTGAGGGCGTCCCCGCCCTCAGACACTTCACCATACCCTGAATTTCCAGATGTCGAGCTATCGGTGAGAAATTCCGGCGTACATACGCAACTATGATTACGGACTTAGTGTTGATGAATTGGAAGAATTGACATCAGTCCTGCCTTAATGAAATCATTGCACTCAAAGCAGCAGAGGTGACATCATGCCAGGTTTAACCGTCCGCAGAATTTCCGAAGAAACCCACCGGGCCCTGCGTATGCGCGCCACCTTGCATGGCCGCTCCACCGAAGCCGAAGTCCGCTTCATTCTTGAAGAAGCTGTCAAGCCTGCCAGCCGCCTCAAGATCGGGTCCGAGATTCACCGTATCGCCCGCGAGGTCGGGGGTATGGATGATTTGGAAGTCACTCGGCAGCGGAGTCGAATTCAGGGAGCGGATTTGGCGTGATTGTCCTCGATACCAATGTAATCTCCGAGCCGCTCAAGTCCATGCCAGAACCTAGAGTGATGGCTTGGCTCGACGATCAGGCCGAGGAAACACTTTTCATCACCGCCATCAGCCGCGCCGAACTCCGATTTGGTGTGCTCAAATTGCCGGACGGAAAACGCAAAAACGCCCTTGCCGCGCAAATTGAACTGGTGCTCGATCTGTTCAAGGAGCGTACGCTCAACTTCGATATTGCGGCCTCGGACAAGCTGGCTGAGATCGCGGCGCGATGCGAACAGCTCGGAAAACCGGCCGTCGCCCCCGATGCCTATATTGCAGCCTGCGCCGCCGCGCGAGGCTTTGCAGTTGCCACCCGCAATCTAAGGCATTTTGAACCCACAGGAGTCCGCATCATCAATCCTTGGAAATAACTCTCGTTCTAACCTGGATTTCTTACAGGGAATCCAGAACCGTAGCGCCGGCGTCCTCGCCGGCTGTACTGAGGGCGTCCTCGCCCTCAGACTCTCCGCCAAACACTGGTTTTCCAGAGCTCGCGCCATCCGTTAGGAATCCGGGCTAAACACAGAACGATATGACCAGCAGATCTACTTTGGGGCATGAATCCAGACCTAACAACCAGATTTGCTCTTGTAGTAATTGCACTTCTATAGGATTTCTGACCGCGTGATCCTGAACTGACGCAAGCGGCCGCATCCCCCGCATGTCCATCCTCGGCCCCCGCGAAGAAGCCCAGCAACTCGTCCGCATCTCCGGCTAACGAAGAGGGGAAATGTGACGGCTCAAACGAAAAAGTTTAGTGCGCCTGGTCGCGGAGCCGTTCAAGGTAATCCATTGCGCGCTTTCCACGGGTGCCCAAAAGCTCGCCTCCTAAAAGAAGGGTCTGGGTGTCTATTTGTTGCCCCATGCGGTACTCATCGTGCGCAAGGGTTTCAAGTTGTTCTTTATCTAAATCGTCTTTACCGTAATTTGCTAACACATAAGCATCGACAAAAGTCGATTCTGGAACGGGATACCCCTTCTTAGCGTCAGTCGCGCTTGGAGGTATGGTCTTACTACTTGCGTCAGATATTGCCTCGGGCTGAGACGGGACAGCCTTACGAAATTGGATTTTATCGAATCCTAGACCATAATCGATGGCATCAAGCCCCCCATCTTGGGCATTGAAATCGAGAAATGCGTGACAGTTTTTTGCGTTCACGAAATAGACCTGTTGATCTTGTCGTTCACCTCGATAGTCCATAACGTATCCAGCAAGTTGGCTGCGAACATCTTCTAACGCCATTCCCGGATGAACCTTATTTATCGGGCAATCTTCCAGCGAACTGCTTGAGGCATTCGGCGGGATCGGGGCGGTTGACGCAGTTGGACTATCAGGCGTCCACCTGCTCGCCTTGTGCGCAAAATGAACTCCGATGAGGACCAAACCCCCAAGAACAAGTAGTGTTTTAGCAAAAGTTCTCACACCTTCTCCGGTAAATTAGCACGAAAGTCTGTTTCACAAATTAGATGTCAACAGGCCGACCGAAGAAAGAAGAACCCAAAGAGTCGGCTAGTAGTTTGGCGGGCGTGTGTACACATCCGATGACGTCCTTCCTTCGCCCTGGCAAACCTCGCAGCCTTCTATATGCTTCATCCAGAGCGTTTCCGCGCTGATTCTTTCGGAGGTTGATCTTGAGCGATCTTCAAGACCCGCCTTTACCGATCTTCCATAACCGTTCATGCAAGCCGCATTTTCCGCGCGAGTCTTTTCTTGCCAGTTTTGTCGGAGCCGTTCGTATTCTTCGCAGGGCATGGCGGGATTATAACGCCACTTCAAAAAAAGGGGATCGCCTTTCACCACGCGAGAAACCGAACGCCGACGGTTCCCGAATCAAGACAGCGTGAACGGGTAGGGCCAAATCCATCCCGCATCCTTGTCCGCTTCGCTTGTGACGATATCGCGCTTTCCCTTGCTTTTCTCATCGCTTTTCCACAGGCACTTTACCCAAGCTCTGCTTGGGTGCGATGTTAGCAAGACATCTTCTTCCGCTGCGTTACAGCCGCCCCCACCGCCAACCTGCCCATAACTCAGCC
>PMXB01000286.1 GCA_003165935.1 Acidobacteriaceae bacterium
CTACGCGCCATGCCTGGCGCACCACCAAAATGCGAAGGGCGCCATCGAGGCGCCCTTTATTTGCAGATGGAGAACGTGCAGCGGTGAGGAGTTGAATCTACGCGCGGCTGCCGAGAGGCTTGCGCGAAGCAAACATCGCGCCAAAGCAGACCAAGCCAGCAAGGAGCAGGTACTGCGAAGACGCTCCGCCCTCGGGAACGTTCATCGATACGTCGGCAAGGCCCGTGTCGATGTCGTAGGAGTTCTGGCCTATTGGGTCTGTCACGGAAAAGGTCAATGTATCAGGGCCCGCGGGTGCCTGGAATGAGACGGAGTACTCTTTCCACGCATCGCTGCTGGGGGTGATGGTCGTAAGTGTATCGCCCCCGATTGAAACGGTTACTGGGTTCGGCGTATAGCCACCGCGCTCAGCCAAATAGAAACTGACCGTGTACCAGTCACCAGGGGTGATTGCAACCGTCTGGGAAATCGTGGAGGTGGGTTCGCCAACCGTTATGCCTCCGCCCGGCGTGCCGGACCAGCTCTGAAGAAATGCCGACTGGCCTGCGCCGTTAGGTGCGTTTGAGAAGCCCCAGGCTGAGCCATTCGATTGGATCCCTGTGCCCCCGGTAAATGCCCAAGCGTCTTCGGGAGAGCCGGTCGGTTGGTATTGATAACCGCTGCTCGACCAATTGAAATTCCCGTCACTGACAATCTGCGCCGACGCGGCCACGCCGCTCATCAACGCAAACACCAAGGGAAGTGCAAGGATCTTAAGACCTGAAATCTTCATTCGAACTCTCCTCTTGCCTGCTTGCAGACAGCCCTCTGTCAACCGTCCCTCTGCTCTGCAAAACAGATAGCCGCCACGCCAAAGCCAGCGCAGCCGACACATGTCAGTGCACTTATGCTACCCCGCTGGAGAAATCTGTCAAGACTGAATGTTTTTGCAACATGCCGCACCTTCAGCGCGTCCCCCATGTTGCAATAATTTGCAACTATGCCGAATCGAGTCGGAAGCAAGAGTCACCCCCCTGCTGCAAACCAAATCGGTTCTTTTGGTCCGGCCCGTCCAATAGGAGGCGACGATTCGGCACTTTGGCCAACCCATCGACTCCGCCCTCACACTCACCCCTCAATCGCTTTGCTACTATTGATTCCAATCAATCCACGATGTATCAGCGGCGATTACACTCAATGCTGCAAGGTGAGGTAGTACGGTGAAGCTCTCTGCCAAGTGGCAGTCCATATTGGCGCTCGTCCTGGTCGCCGCCCTTCTTTCCGGCTGCTCCTATTTCGACCCCAACGTCCGCAAGCAGAAGTATTACNNAGCTACCTCAAGCTGCAGCGGCTCGACCGCGCCTACCAGGAGCTTTTCCGCACCGTCGAACTCCGCCCCGAGGACTACAAGGCGCGCATCGCGCTCGCCAATGTCCTCCTCATGGGCCGCCAGTTTCCAAAGGCTAAGGAACAGACCGATTGGCTGGTCAAGAATCGCCCTGACGATCCAGCGACACACTCCACCCTCTCCAACCTCCTCTCCGCCCAGGGCGACGTGCCCGGCGCAATCGCCGAGATGCAGCACACCATTTCGCTCGATCCATACCACTGGGAGCTCTACCTTGGCCTTGGCTTCCTTGAGGAGAGAAACGGCCAGCCCGACCTGGCCGAAACCAATTTCAAAAAGGTTATCGAGCTCAATCCCAAGTCCGCGGCGCCGCGAATCGTGCTGGGCAACTTCTACCTGGGACAAAAGCGCACTGCCGACGCCGAGCAGCAATTCCGCGACGCCATCGCCGTCGAGCCAAAGTCCCTGGCGCCTCGTGAGGCACTGGCTCGTCTATTGCTCATCACCGGCAGAAAGGCCGACGCGGAAAACGTCCTCAAGCAGGCTGAGCGTGACCTTCCCAATCAGCCTGGCCCGCTCCTCGCCCTCAGCAGCTTCTACTACGCCACCGGCGACATGAACAATGCCCTTGCCGAATACGGCGCTCTCTACCAGCAACATCCCAAAGACCTTCAGATCAAGAAGCGGTACATTCAGCTCCTCATCGTCGGCAATCACATCGAGCAGGCGCGCACGCTCAACGACGAAATCCTGAAGCAGAGCCCCAACGATCAGGATGCCCTCGTCTATCGCAGCCAGATGCAGATCAGTTGGGGAGACCTCGACCGCGCCATTGACACCTTGCAGACCGTCGTCAAGAACGACCCCAAGAACAGCCTTGCCCACTTCGCATTGGGAGTGGCATTCGAGCGCCAGGGAACGCACATCGAGCACGCCGAGAGCGAATGGCGCGAGGCCCTGAGCCTGAACCCTGACAATATTGAGGCGCAGCGTGCGCTCGCCGGCGCTGCCATGCGGCTGGCCGACATGACCACCCTCCAGAATGCCGCAACCGAGATGATCCGTCTCCAGCCTGGTTCGCCCGATGGCTATGGCCTGCGCGCTCTGGCTGAGATCAACCAGCAGCACTTTCCTGAAGCTGAACAAGACATCCAGAAAGCGCTGGCAATCGCCCCGCAAAGGCCCGTGGGTTACATCTACCTCGGCCAATTGCGCCTGGCCCAACACCAATTCCCTGAAGCCGAAAAAGCATTTCAGGCCGCGCTCGATCGCAATCCCAATCTGGCCGACGGACTGCGCGGATTGATGTCCGCATACATCGTGCAAAAAGAGACGGACAAGGCCATCGAGGCCGCCAAAGCGCAGATCGCCAAGTCGCCCAACAACAGTGCCTTTTACGACATGCTCGGCAGCGCGCTCTATCTCGAAAAGAGAGACCTGGGCGAAGTCGAGGCCGCGTTTGACAAGGCAGTCTCGCTCAACCAGCAGAACTTCATGGCCCGCACCCATCTGATCCAGGCCCATGCAGCCCGCGGAGACATCGATCAGGCCATCGCCCTCGGTGAAAAGTCGATCAATGACAATCCGCGCCAGCCGGATCTTTTCATACTGATGGGCGATCTCTATCAGAGAAAGAAAGACTGGAAGAAGGCCGAAGACTCCTATCAAAAAGCTCTGACATTCAATTCACAAAATCCCGTGGCCTCGAACGATATGGCGCGCCTGATGCTCAGCACCGGCGCCAATCTCGATCTAGCCCTGGGCATGGCGCAGACAGCAGGCCAGGGGCTGCCAAATTCGCCCGCCATCGCCGACACGCTTGGCTGGATTTACTACCGCAAGGGCGTCTATCCCATGGCTGTCAGCTATCTTCAGCACGCGCTCGATCTCGAACAGAAGAACAAGGCGCCCGACAATCCCGACGTCCACTATCACCTCGGATGGGCCTACGAGAAGACGCAGCAGCCGAAGCTTGCTCGCCAGGAGTTCGAACAGGTCCTCAAGACCACGCCCAACTATCCGGCCGCCGACGAGATCAAGAAGGAACTGGCCCACCTGTAGTCTTTGGGATCTTCGAAACGAATCCGCGAATCAAGCGCGGACTGCACAGAACCACTCCAATCGCGGTTCCCAGTGTGTTCGTGATCAGGTCGTTGATGCCCGAGTCGCGCGTCGGCAGGAAGTACTGCCCTACCTCGATGGTCAGGCTCACCGCCAGCCCCATCGCAACCACGGCAATCCGCGGCCGCCCTATGGGCCAAACCAGCGAAAAGTATGCCGTAAAAAAGAACCCCATCGGCACAAATCCCGCCACGTTCAGGCAGACATTCGCCCAATACGACCAGCTCCTCCAGCCCGACCATCGGTCCTCAAACGCCCCAATCGGCGACTGGAGAAACTGCGGATGCAGTACGAAGTACCGCGATGGAATCACAAGATCGTGCCCATGACCGGACTGGTCGTGGATCGTGTCGCCCGCCCCCTCATTGAACCGATACAGCGCCACCGGTGCCCGCTCGCCCGGAACGACAGGAGATCCTGCTTCTCGCCAGCGCCGATAATGCTCTTGAACCTCCACCGGCGACAATGCGGAGTCATATACGGCCAGCCCAGCCATCTCACCCGTCCAGCTTCCACGCACCGTGGAACTCCCCAGGACCAGCCGCCCCGTAAGATCGTCACTGCTCAACCCAAAATCCGAAGAGGCCTTCGTCTTCAACCCGTTCACGTAGACAACCGTCAACCTGGGCTCTCCCGTAATCGTCACCAGTGTCCGCTGCCCAGGTTGAAATACCCGATTCGTTGCCAGCCACAGCCGGATTCGGCGACCTTCGGCCTCCGTGCCCGCCCGATCGATTGCCATATCATCCCAACGTTGCTGCACGGCAAATGGAACCGTCGGGTCTTTGGAGCTGTCAAAAGCAAGAAATGTCCCGCTGCCCCTGAAATCGGCCGGTTGCAGCAGGAGTTCCAGGGTGCAATCCCCACGCGGAGAGGCAGAGCGGAACCCGTCAGCACTCACGACAATGGCGTCGTGACCGAACTTGAGTCCGTTTCCTCCCGCAATCCACCGCACCCCGTTCTTCGGCGCGCAAAAGGGCCAAAGCCCCGCAGTCAGAAGGACGCAAAGAATCGCTATGCAAATAGCGCCCAGAGCTATCCTGACTGCACGGTGATCTCTGTAAATCGCCATAGCTCTCCCCGCTCAGCCTTGCAGCTTTGCAATAACTCTGCAACCAGGGCGCACAAAGCCCGGATTCTTATGGACTGCCATATTCGCCTGGACTCACTGACTCAAGATCGGGTTTCTTTCGTTTGGAGTGTAACTCAAGCCCGACTTCCAGCCTGGCTTGGCGCCCGAGAACAAAAGCGCAAGAGTGTCTCAGGCCGCAGCCGGTTCCACATCCGAGGCGTCAATCTCCACGCCCACCGATTGCGCCAGCATATTCACATTCAAGACAAGGCGGCATTGGTTCTTCTTGCGCACCAAAATCCCTTCCAACCCCTCCAGGCTGCCGCGCTTCACCCGTACACGCTGACCGCACTTCAGGAAAGGGTGCGGCTCAACCCGAAAGCGCCCTTCCAGTGACCGGCGAATCGCCTGAATCTCCCCTTCCGGAATCTCCGCGGCCTCCTCGCCACGGCTGATGATCATGTGGACTCCAGGCGTTGTCACCACCTGCGACCGCCGATCCGGTCCGCCGCCACGGACAAACAGATAGCACGGGAAAAGCGGCAGCGATAGCATCATCCGCCTGTCCTTCCAGCGCCTTTGCGATTGATAGAGCGGCAGAAATATTTCCAGCCCCTTTGCCGCCAGCATCTCCGCTACAGCCTTTTCATGCTGATGGCGCGTATAAAGCGCCCACCAAACCGATTCTTCGCTAGTTCCCCGGTCAGAGTTTCCAGAAACCTGCATGACGATTCGCCTCGAGTAAGGGGGCCCATTCAGGTTCAATTTCTTAATGCAAAAAACCTTACTACATTCTATCTGTTTTTCCCCTTGCTCTTTCGTTGTATGTCAGCCTTGTTCTAAGCCAACTCGCCTGAGCGCCTGCGAGCCGGCAGGCCTCTCAGAAAGCGCCGCATACACGCAATCCTGAGTGATATCCGGTAGTTACTTTTGGGACGCCGACAAACCTTGCAGGTGTTCGTAATCGACGAACCCCTCTGATATCGCGTATGTCACACTGCACAGACCAGTGATATGGATCACAGGTGGGAGCACTGCGCGAACCCCTCCGAAACTCAGTCCGACGGTCATCATTAGAACCTCGACTTGCCCCTTCGCTCAGAGGCGAGGACACCTGCTCTCTGAGAATCCTGTGCGATGCGAGTAAGTGGGGGACGGGCAGCGATCACTTGGTGCGTGTTGGAATCGCGCCATATACGCTCAAACCGCATCATATTTATGGCGCGATTCTCTATTATATGACGCGAT
>PMXB01000175.1 GCA_003165935.1 Acidobacteriaceae bacterium
GCCTTGATGGGCCCGTCGGGCATGCCGTCGAGCGCCTGCTGAATGATCTTCACGCTCTCGCGCATCTCAGCCATGCGAACTTCGTACCGCGCCCAACAATCGCCAGCAGTGGCGACGGGCACTTTGAACTGGAACTTCTCGTAGCCGGAGTAGGGCATGTCACGACGGAGATCGAAGTCGACGCCCGAGGCTCGCATGTTGGGGCCGGTAACGCCGAGAGCGACGGCATCCTCAGCAGACAGAACGCCAACTCCCATGAGTCGGTTGCGGAAGATGGGATTGCCGGTAAGCAGGTTTGAATATTCGTCGATCTTCTCCGGAAAGATGTTGATGAACGACTGAATTCGATCAAAGAGGTCAAGAGGCGGCTCCATGGAGAGCCCGCCGATGCGGAAGTAGCTGGTCATCATGCGCTGGCCGGCAACGGCCTCAAAGATGCGCAGAATGTCTTCGCGCTCGCGGAAGCAATAGAGGAAGACAGTGAGCGCGCCAATGTCCATGGCGTGCGTGCCGAGCCAGATGAGATGTGAGTTGAGGCGGGTGAGCTCGGTGAGGAGGACGCGTATCCACTGCGCCTTCTCGGGGATCTCAAGCCGCAAGAGCTTTTCGACGGCTAGACAGTAGCAGAGGTTGTTGGCCATCGGGCTCAGGTAGTCGATGCGATCGGTAAGTGGAACCACCTGCTGATAGAACTTGGCTTCGCAGGTCTTCTCGATTCCGGTGTGCAGATAGCCGATCTCGGGATAGAGGCGGACTACGATTTCGCCATCGATCTCAACGATCAAGCGCAGTACGCCGTGCATCGACGGGTGCTGCGGCCCCATGTTTAGGACCATGTGCTGGTCATGGGCGCCAAGCGCTTGAGGAGCTTCGAGGAAAGGCGTACTAGCTGTTTCGGTCATATCAGCGGTAGCCCTCCACGGGGTAATCCTTGCGCAACGGGTGGCCCTTCCAGTCGTCCGGCATCATGATACGGCGAAGGTTGGGGTGGCCTTCAAAGCGGATACCGAAAAGGTCGAAGACTTCTCGCTCGTAGAAGTTTGCGCCGGGCCAGACGGTGGACACGGTCTCGACGGCGGGGTCTTCCGCGGGAAGCATCACGCGAAGCCGGATGCGCTCTTTGTGGGCGTGAGAGACGATGTGATAGCTGACCTGAAAGCGTGGCGTGGAAGGGAACCAGTCGACCGCCGTTGCATCTTCAAAGGCGTTGTAGCCGGCAGCCTTCACCGCCTCGGCAGCACCTTGAATGAGCTCGGGGGCAATGGTGAGAGTCAACTCGCCACGATCGAAGCGGGCGTCGGTGAGGGCATGAGAATTGAACGCGAGCAGAGCCTTGATNNTCCCCCCGATCCTGGCTCCAGTTGAGGACACCCTTGCGCACAATGTAGTAAAGTCCGACAGCGACAAAGCCGAGGTAAACGATCATCTCCCAGAAGCCGAAAAACTTCGAGCATCCTGTGAGGGCGGGGAGCCTGCGATAGACCACGGCCCACGGCATCATGAAAACCGCTTCGACGTCGAACAGGATGAACAGGACGGCGACCAGATAGAAGCGCACACTGAATCGTCCGCGGGCGTCGCCACTGGCGACAATGCCGCACTCNNTGCATCATCAGCGGAAGGTACTGCCAGTAGTACGGGACGTTGGCCATCGCCACCCGATCTCAAAAAAAGACAAGAAAGATTCCATCCGGTTTTGAAGGACTGCCTGCGTGCCTTTCAAACAAGATGCTGGTTTGAGATTAGGTTTTCAGGCTGCTCCCGTCAAGGCATGCAGGAGCCGGATCAAACTGTGTTTTGATGTGCGAAATCTGCCAAAAGCCAAGGAATCCGGGCAAATTCGAGGGATTGACGCGCAAGGTTCGCGGTCGGAGAAGTTTGCACATTATTTCAGTGGATTGTGTGAGGCTGAACTCGTAAAGCAGCCCGGGAAGACTGCCGATGAGGGAAGGACAGATGGCATGAAGGGGGCAGGGCAGAAATCTAGCATTTTATCTGAGGGTTGGCCCATATCATGCCGCATTTGGGCCGGAATATGACGTGACTTGGATCACTTATGTTCCCGAAATAAGACGCGATACTCTGTGGTTCACCCGTGGGAATCAGTACATTCGTAACCTGAAAAGAATTCGGACGGCGCCGAAGAAACAAGTGAGGATGGTGAGCATGGCAACTCTCTCCACAGCAGGATTTTCGGGACCGGCGACAAGGCATCCGTCCGTAGCGGAGCAGTTCGCACGAAAGCAGAGGCGGCAGATTACGCCGCAGGCAGGGAAGGCGCTTGAAAAGCTGAGCCATGCGATCGAATACCTGACGGATGAGTTTGTCCAGAGCGGAGCGTCCTTTTCGGCGAACAACTCGCAGCTTGAGGCGGTTCAGTTGCTGATGGCCCTGAACCGGCGGGTCTACTTCGAGTGCCCTGAAGTGCCGACGCTTGGAGAGAGGCTCCGCAGCCTGCTGCATCGGACAACGAATTAGGGACACAGCGAGCCAGGAATGCGAGGGATTAGCAACACAAAGAATTAGCAACACAAGGGATTAGCAACGCAAGCTCCTACCAAGGGGAAACCAGATAGCAAGGCGATTTGCAGTACGGTGCCTTCCGAAACGGCGCCGTACTGCTTTTTTTTGTGCCTGATAGCACTGAGTTCCGTCGATGTTGGGGAGATTGAAAGTATCTGTTGCGCGGATGGTACTCTGAGGCGAGGATCGACGAATGGCGCGCAGATTCAATTGGATTTATCGGACGCTCATGGTCTGCGCGGCCGCCGGATGCTGCCTGCCAGGCGGCGGTGCGGCCGATAAGAACGCGGAAACAGCACTCGATGCGGGGATAACGCTGAACTTCAACCAGTTCCCGGCAGGCAAACCGCTTCATATGGTTGCCTACGGGGACACTCGCTTTGCCGACCCCGCGGTAACGTCGGGGACAAATCCTCGCGTGCGCAAGTGGCTGGTCGATCGCATTGCGCAGGAGAAGCCGGCGGTCTTGCTGATTACGGGCGACACGCCTTTTCACGGGGCGAACACCGAAGACTGGAAGGTGTTTGATCAGGAGACTGAACCGTGGCGGCATGAGGGAATTCTGGTGCTGCCGACGACCGGAAACCACGAGGTCATTGGAGGTGCGGCTCAGGGAATTGCGAACTACCTGGATCACTTCCCGGCAATCGAACAGCATCGGAACTACTCCGCACTGGTGAGCAATGTGGAAGTGATCTCTCTCGATATGGACAGCGAGGGCGGGAATGCAGACCGGCAGGTGGTGTGGTTCGGGCAGCAGTTGGACCACGTGCCGCCGCAGGTTGATTTCCTGATGATCCTCTACCACATGCCATGGATGGCGGATGAGCAGACCCATTTTTTTGTTCGGCTGCCATCGCCTGATGCGCTGCTCTACCGGAAGGTGCTTGAAGCACATCTTGACAAACTCAGGGCCAAAGTACTGGTGCTCAACGGGCATATTCACAACTACGAGCGCTTCGAGCGGCGCGGAGTGGAATATGTAGTGACTGGAGGCGGCGGGGCGGAGCCATATCCATTGCTGATCCGCGGGGCGGCGGATCTCTATCACGACCATCCGCGTGGGCATCCGGTGTACCACTACCTGACGCTCGATGTGAACGGGCGCTCTCTCCACGCGACGATGTGGCGAGTGAAGGATCCTGATGCGAGCGAACTGTCGGTTGAGGCGCAGGACTGGTTCACGCTGACCGCGGCGGCTCCCGCGTCGAAGGCGAAGGGCAAGCTCAGGGCAGCTCCTGCGAAGCCATAGAACCAATTCGCACTTTTAGACGCTTGCCGGGTTGGGTCGAGGGGAGCGACGATGTGGCGGCCGGATTATTGGCCGAAGGCGAGAACGGCAAAGAGCACCAGCCATGTGACTCCCATGACGTGCCAGAACCATGCGGTGGAATCGACGGCAACCTGCCGGTACTCGACACGCTTGAGGAGGCTTAACCCGCAGAGACAGCCGATGAGCGCAAGGACGCCCAGCAGAAGGTGTGCGGCGTGCATCCCTGTAATCAAGTAAAAGAAGTAGCTGGCCGGGGTCACATGGTAGCGGTCAAAGGAGAAGCCCATCCGGCTGAGCTGTCTCCAGGCGAGCGCTTGGCCGGCGAGGAAGAGTAGGCCGAGACCAAGTGTGGCCCCAATCCACGGAAGGGTATTGCGCAGCGCAGGACGACCCAGGCCAAGCCATTCCTCGAGGACATCGATCTCGCGGAAGATGCGGCGGCGCGCCAACTCCATGGTGACGCTGCTTGCAACGAGAATCGCAGTGTTCAGGTAGAGGATACGGGGCAGGATCACGGGGTGCCAGTTGGGGGAGAAGGTGTGGCTGCGGGGGTCCATCACAAAACCGGCGTGGCTGACGAAGAAAGCTAGAATCACGGTGGCGAAGAAGAGCATGTCGCCAGCGAGCGCGAAGAAGACGAAGAAGCGCACGCGTCGAAGAAGCTCGCCAGGACCACGATTCTCATTTTTGAAATCGTCGTCGCCTCCGCCTCCGCCTCCACCACCAGTGGGTCGACGCGTGACGGGAGGCTTGCCCCCGGTTCCTGGCTTCTTGCGTTCGATCTCGGTAGGGGAAGGGGTGAAGATTGAGGGCATCGCCGACCTCATTAGAAAAAGAGATTACACTCCCTTTGGTTTGGACGCATCCATATTCGTAGTGGATTGTTGCGGAACGCAAAATTTTCGGGATCTATGCCGGAGTTCGACTCCAATTCAGCCGATTCCGGGCCGGCTATTGGACGGAATCTGAGCGGACGAGATCGACGAAAAGCTGGTGAACGCGGCGATCGCTGGAGAGCTCGGGGTGGAAGGTCGCGGCCAGGAGATGGCTTTGGCGGACCAGCACCGGCGAACCCTCACGGCGGGCAAGGACTTCGACAGCGGGGCCCGTTTCGACGATCCTTGGGGCGCGGATAAAAACCATCTCAAGCGGGCCGCCGGGAAGGGCGGTCTCGGCCGTAAGGATTGTGGAGTCGATCTGGCGGCCGTAAGCGTTGCGCTCAACGGCAGCGTCGAGCAAGCCCAGGGAGCGCTGAGGCGGGTTTATGACTTCACGGGCGAGGAGGATCGCTCCGGCGCAGGTGCCGAAGACGGGCTTTTCCTGGCAGAACTGCTGAAGGGCTTCAAAGAAACTGTGCTTCTCGAGGAAGCGGAGGATGGTGGTAGATTCGCCGCCGGGCAGGATGATGCCGTCGATGCCGGCGAGCTGTTCGGGTTTGCGCACCTCCACCGGCTCTGCACCAGATTCGGCGAGAGCGTCAGCGTGAGAGGCATAGTCGCCCTGGATGGCGAGAACACCGATTTTGTTTTTGGGGAGCTCGGCCAATTTTTCCCTGTCGGTCACTAGCTGCATCCAGTTTAAGCGATCCGATTTCACGGCCTCTGGGCGCTCTGCGTCGTTCGCCGGTAAAGGGTCCAATTCTCGGATTCCGCCACAACGCGATAGTCGATGACGAGCAGTTCGGGGTAAGAGCGAAGGATCGCGTCCAAGGTCTTTCTTCCCGAATCATGGAACTTGGGCACGAGGATCAGGTCCACATTGCCAAACAGGAGTTGCTTTGGAGGCATGGAGGAAGCGGATATGTTCGTGTTGCTCAGGTTCACAGCGCCTCCAAATGCAGGGGCGCGCCCCATCGAAAACGAAAATGGATTGCTCAACGTCAGACCCTGCACGGATTCTCCGGGTCGGATATTAGCCTGGGCCAGCGAAATCCCTTCTTCGGTGTAGCGGACCAGGTTTCGACCGTTGTCGGCAGGGTTGAAGCGAAAGGGGCACTCAGCGAACCCGATCGACGCCATCGGCACCTCGCGAAAGTGTGCGATTGAGAGGTCCGGCAGCAGTTTGTGCTCCAGAGCAACCGCAATGCCCGCAGCTTCGACGAGCACGGGAAGCCCGATCACACCGAATCCCAAGCACAGAAGAGTCGCTGTCTTCGGTAAAGAACCGGTTTCAAAATGCGCGATCTGTATTTCGTTGAGCAGGAGTAGTACGGCCGCACCTAAGAGGGGCATGCCGGAGCGCTGTGTGTTCGTCAGCATAAGCAGGACGCCGGCGCTTGTCGCGATAGCCACTGCCAGGATCAATAGGACTCTGCGGCGAACCGGAACACCGGGAAGCGAGCTAACCAGCCCGATCATCAGAACAACCAGGCCTAACTCGAGGCAATCGTGATGAAGAACCCGATATACCGAGGCAACGGTGAGTCGATTCGATTGCACACCGGCGAGTAAGTGGTACTGGAAAACCTGCGCATACAGATCAAAGCGAAGATACGCCATCATGGGAAGGCTGAAGGCGGCAAAGCCCGCCATCAGTCCCGCAAGACGAGTGCGGCCACGGGCCTGAAGCGGTACCGAGACGGCCGCGATCGCGAGTCCCACAAATCCATAGCTGATCTTCAGAAATAGCATCACCGCGCAGGCGAACCCGGAAGAGAAGGCGTCGAGAAACCGCCGTTTGCACATGTTCTCATTTTGGGGAAGAAAGGATTCCAGGAGGATCAGCGCCGTCAACGCGAAGCAGTAGCGATTGTGCTTCATTGAAAAAGAGGCCGCGAAATATGGCGACCCAATGGGAAATGGCGCGGCCGCGAGCATCGCCAAAAAGATGCAGGCGACAAAGAACGGGCCGGGTTTCATCCGCCGATGCAGCAGGAAGAAGGACCACACGCAGATCAGCGACGTCGCGATGGCGATGCCGTAACCGAGGCCGCGGGCGTCGCCACCTGCAATCCAGAGTCCAGTTGCGTGCAGAAGATAGTAGACCGGACCCATTTGACTGTAAAAGTCCACACTCGGCCGTTGTCCATGAAGAACGCGCCAGCCGCCGTCCAGCGAGATGAAGATATCGTGACTGAAGAGCTGGAGCACCGGAACTCCAACAATGGCAACAGCGAGACATATAAGAGCGAGCAGGGCGGCCAAGACTGCGCGTTGACGAGGGTTGGCGGAGCCCGGTCCAGCCCACCAGGCTGCGCAACCTCTCAGGGAAAGCTTCCTTACGGTCTTCTTTGGAGGCGCGAGTTCGACCAACGGAGCGGCCACGGCGATCTCTGGTAGTCCGAATGGTGGCGATGGAGTCTTCTGGCACTCGTGGAATCAAACACAGCCATTGTGGGACGAGATAAGGTGTTTCTTCCATCATCTCTCAAACATGTGGCCGTGCCAAGGTAAATCTAGGCTTTTCCATGGGATGAGGGCACGTTGCGGGATTGTTCGATCGATGCACCGCGATAACCCCGAGACCTGGTTCGGGCGCAAATCATGGGATTTGTTGCTGCGATTTCCGGTGCACTTAACTAAAGAAGCGGGGTTGTGGGCCACCCCGCTTCGTTGGCAGGTCCGAAATGAAAGGTTGGGCGTCAAACCGTGGCGAGCCCTTACCATCCGCGCGTCTGCAGGAGCTGCGACTCTTCAAGGCCGGCAGCGGCCAGGCCCTTCATGGTGCCGGTGACCTGTTCGCTGACTTCGGCAAGGATCTTGGGGTCGTTGTAATGCGTCGTAGCCATAACGATCGCCTTGGCGCGGGAGACGGCCTCGGCTCTCTCTTCAGGATTGTTCTCGACATTGAGCGGTGTGGCCCGCTCCTTCATGAAGATGCCTGAGCCAACAAAGATGGCCTCGGCGCCAAGCTGCATCATCAGGGCTGCGTCGGCCGGAGTTGCGATACCGCCGGCGGAGAAGTTGGGCACGGGGAGCTTGCCGGTTTTGGCAACCATGCGAATGAGCTCGTAGGGAGCCTGGTGATCCTTGGCTGCCTTGTAGAGTTCCTGTTCCGATAGAACTGTCAAAGCACGCATCTCGCTGGTGATCTGGCGCATGTGCTGGACTGCGTGAACGACGTCGCCGGTACCCGCTTCACCCTTGGTGCGAATCATGGCAGCGCCTTCGGCGATGCGCCGGAGGGCTTCACCGAGGTTTCGAGCTCCGCAGACAAAGGGCGTCGTAAACGCATGCTTGTCGATGTGGTGGGCCTCATCGGCCGGGGTGAGGACCTCGCTCTCGTCGATGAAGTCAACCCCAAGCTCCTGCAGGATCTGCGCTTCGGCAAAGTGGCCGATGCGGGCCTTGG
>PMXB01000031.1 GCA_003165935.1 Acidobacteriaceae bacterium
GCGAGAGCTGAGCAACCGCTCTGGCCAGCTTGTTCTGAGCTTACTGTTGCTGCTCTGGTACGGGAACGGTCAGCAACCATGTCACAGCAGCCGTATCTCCGCACCGGCTACTAAGTACGTCGCAAAATCGCGTACCCGGCTGCGCCGCCCACACGATCAGATTGCAGCTTGGCGAATAATTGGCATCCGGAAAAGGCTGCGGCCAAGTAACAACAATGGCCGGGTTGGGCCACGGTAAATAAGTGCCTGTTGAAGAGGAGGTTTGGATTTCTGGTCCAGGAGTTTTCCAATGCATCGCTGTCCCTGTCTTCGTGCAATTCGCAGCGTCACACAGGCAGATGGCAACTTGTGTTTCATCGGTAGTCATTGCGCTCTGTCCCAATAGGCTGCACGCACCGCCCAAAACGATATCAGCAAAGGCCTTTGGTGCCCCGATCGCCAAGGTGCAGCCCAAAATCACAACAGCCAGTTTTATAATCTGTCTCATCGCCCCCTCCAACACCCGACGAACGCGCCCGACAATGTACCATCTCCCAAATATCTTTAGTTAGAAGCCCTTAATTGTTATGGTTAACAACGACACAACCAACGTTGCTTACTATCGACAAAAGACAAGAATACGCTTTTGGCCAGCGACTAAATACCTTTAGGCAATCGAGAATCCCCGATCTATCATCAGCCACGCGCACCCCTCATAAATCGCCAGGCCTTTGATGTGCAACGAATACTACAGTATAAGCAATCCGTTAACTATAACGTAGACCATATTTATTTTATTGTTTCGTTAAATGTTATATGTCACGAATAGCCACAGTATGACGGTTCAGGCGTTCTGTGAAATGAGATACCTGGACATACATCAACAATAACACTTGAGGGAGGCAATTATGAAAAAGAGATATGCACTCGCAGCCGCCGTTGCAACATGTATCGTTGCACTCGCCCCTTTATCAGCACATGCAAATACCTTGACGGATATTCTTGACTTCAATCCCTACAACTCCGGATCAAATCCCGTGGGAGCATTTGCGGTAGGTCCATTATCAGGTAATCTGGGTTTTAATATTTTGTATGGCGTAACGGCGACCGGCGGCGGTTACGGCTACGGCGCAACCTTCATGTTAACGCCGCCACAATCTACCGGTCAAACAATTTGGACGGAGACCATACTTACCGCTTTTAACGGCACTACCTCAGGGTCAACACCGCAATCCGGTCTTGTTTCTGATGCGAACGGAGTTCTTTATGGAACCGCTTCAAGTGGTGGAACTGCACAATGCACCCAGCAGCCCTACGGGCCAGCAACGCCATATAAGTGCGGTATAGTGTATTCGCTGACTCGCAATTCAAACGGCATTTGGCAGTCCAATATTCTGTATGCCTTTCAAGGGTTCTATAACCACTTGAACGATGGATGGGGACCCGTAAGCTCCCTCTTGGTTGACGCAAACGGAAATCTCTATGGGACGACAACACAAGGTGGCGCGGCCAATCAGGGTGCGGTGTTTGAACTCGTTCGGCAAACAAACGGTACATATATTGAATCCCGGCTTTATGACTTCCAGCCGGTTACCGGCAATGACCCGATTGGCGCACTCATAGGTGACGGCAACCCGGTTCCTAATGCTCTTTACGGCACCACATCGGGTCTGGATCCGGGCAACCCAAACGGAGCGGTATTTAGGCTCACGCGTAATATGATTGGCGTAACCTGGCAATATGCCACCCTGTATCAATTCGGCCCAGAGGATCCCATTGGCATAAATCCCGTAGGACTTCATCTGGCGGAGGATGGCAGCTCCGGCTTGGTTGGGGTCACTGAATTCGGTGCACAGGCAAACTGTGGCACAGTGTTCGAAATGGAACCCCCTCCGGGAGGAAGCGGTTACTGGGTTGGAAGAACCTTGTACAACTTCACAGGTGCCCCTAACGATGGATGCCATCCGACAGGTGTGTTCTTCAATTTCAACAACATTTTCGGCACCACGGCTGCAGGCGGAAGTGCGAACAAAGGCATACTCTATAGGCTCGATCCGGCTCAGAATGGCGGCCGGGTAGAGACCGTGTTGCACTCCTTTACGGGAGCGCCACATGATGGTGCCCAGCCGAATGGCGGCCTTGCTATCGGATCCAGTGGCGGGATGTTATACGGCACGACTTACTCTGGCGGGGCCAGCAATCTCGGCCAGGCTTTCTGGGTGAATCTGCCTTAATTATCGAGACCTGTGAAATTCGGCACCCCTGTAAAAAAACTGGGGTGCCGTCTATGTCCAGAAATGAGTAGATGATGCAACGTGGCTCAACGCCCAATGCAGCTTGAGGTGTAGAGGAATTTCGACCAAAACGTCTCGGTTATAGGGTCGGTGGAACCGAAAGGGTGGTGACTGGCCTGTCGCTTAGTTCAGGTTTGTGTTTGTCTTGGTGTCTTCCCACCCGATGTAGGATTTCCGCGCTGGCTCGCACCATTACCGGAAAGGCAAAAGCTGCGACGACGAGTATCGTCCCTGGTCCAGATTCAAACTAAAGTCATGCATTGTGTTTACGGGGAGAAGTGCCTTCCGGTTCATCGTTTCTTAAGCGAAATCATCTACTCTGCAACCTATACCAGAACCAATTCGATGCAATTGCAAAGAGGAGAACAATAATGCGTAGCATGATCGTAACCGTCCGGCCAGAACCACATTGATTTAGGGGGAAAAGTGTGGGGAGTAAGTGTCCACTTAAAAATAGATGGACACTTACGATAAGAGTGATCCGGATTGGTCTGCTACGAAGAGACGGGTTCGAGTTTGGCAGCAAGGTTCCAGGGCAGGAGATCGACGATCCGACTGATCGGATGGTCGGCAATGTTCTGCAGCACCAGACGCAAGTAGGCTTCCGGATCAATGCCGTTCAACTTGGCCGTACCAATCAGACTGTAAATAGCCGCGGCTCGTTCGCCACCAGAATCAGATCCCGCAAACAGATAGTTCTTCCGTCCCAGGGCAACGGCCCGCAGCGCCCGTTCGGCGGCGTTGTTGTCGATCTCGATGGTGCCGTCTTCCGAGTAACGCAACAGCGCACGCCAGCGTCCCAACGCATAGCGAATCGCCACCGCGATCTCCGACTTACGAGATACCACCGCTAATGTCGACTGCAGCCACTGATGGAGTGACTCCAGCAAAGGATGAGAACGAGTGGTTCGAGCGTGCAGTCGCTCGTCGGGTGGCCGGCCTCGAATCTCGCTTTCGATCGCGTACAACTCTGCAATGCGTTTTAAGGCTTCGGCAGCGAGCGGCGAGGCATGGGCTACCTGCAAGTCGTAAAACTTGCGTCGCACATGCGCCCAACAAGCCGCTTCCTGTATCCGTCCACCCTCATAAAGATGATGGAATCCAGCGTAGGCATCGGCCTGCAACGTGCCGCTGAAGCTGCGCAGATGTTCTCGCGGATGCTCACCACGACGATCCGGAGAGTAGACAAACCACACTGCTGCGGGCGTATTATCAGCCGCCGGGCGATCATCCCGCACGTACGTCCACAGGCGACCAGTCTTGGTCTTGCCATTGCCAGGCGCCAGCACCGGAACCGGCGTGTCATCGGCATGCAGCTTATGAGCGCTCACAACGTGACGGCGTAATGCTTCCACCAGTGGTTCCAGCAATCGACTGCTGCCGCCCACCCAGTCGGCCAGCGTCGAACGTTCCAGTTCGACACCTTCGCGGGCATACATCTCCGCCTGGCGATAGAGCGGCTGATGATCGCAGTACTTCGCCACCAACACATGCGCCAGCAACCCCGGTCCTGCCAGTCCGCGCTCGATGGGGCGGCTCGGCGCAGGCGCTTGCACGATGCGCTCGCAGCCAGCACAACTTAGCTTCGGCCGTACAATGCGCAGTACCTTGAAGCTGCCGGGCACCCACTCCAGTAGTTCCGAGACATCTTCGCCCAGCGGCCGCAATCGTCCGCCGCATTCGTCACAGGCTTGTTGTTTCGGTGTGTAGATCTTTACTTCGCGACGCAGATGTTCGGGCAGTGGCTGACGTGCCGGTCTGGTGGGGGCGACTGGGTTAGAAGCAGTCGCAGAAACAAACTCAGGAGAGGGCCTACCGCCGCGGCGCTCCTTGGCCGACTCCAACTCCTCCAGCTTCAGCTCCAGCTGTTCAATCTGCCGCTCCAGCTTCTCCGACTTACGACCAAACTGCATGCGCCGCAGCTTGGCAACCAGCAGCTTCAGATGTTCGATCTCGCTCTGATGCGAGAGCAACTGATCATGCTGCGATAGGATGAGCGCCTTTAGTCCTGCGGCATCGAGTAGATCCAGATCAGGCAGTACCAGACGCGAGGCAGTCACACGCGGATTATGCCAGCAACTCGGCGTTACGCAAAGAGTGTCAGCACAAAAAGCTGTGCAAATCGGCAGAGTGAACTTAGATCGCTAACTGCGGCTCGGCCGTACGCACCGGACGCCGCCAGTCGATGCCTTCCAG
>PMXB01000099.1 GCA_003165935.1 Acidobacteriaceae bacterium
GCGCTGACCGCGCCAAACGCTGAAGTCCTCGCCATCGTCAAGGACGGCGTCGGCGTGCCCGCGGCCGCGGCGGGCGACTCGGTCGACGTAGTCCTCGACCAAACCACCTTCTACGGCGACTCCGGCGGCCAAACCGGCGACACCGGCGTTTTCCAGACCCCCGACGGCAACACCACCGTCGCCGAGATCACCGGCTGCGTCCTTCCCGTCCAAGGCGTCCGCGCCCACAAGGCTCTGCTCAAACTTCCACTCGCCGTCGGCGACCACGTCCGCACCGTCGTCGATGGCGACCGCCGCGACGCCATCCGCCGCAACCACACCGGAACCCACCTCCTCCACGCCGCGCTGCGCCAGGTGCTCGGCACCCACGTCAAGCAGGCCGGTTCGTCCGTCGAGCCTGTGCGACTCCGCTTCGACTTTTCTCACTTCGCCCAGGTCGCCGAAGAAGAGCTCACCGAAATCGAGTCCATCGTCAACCGCGAAGTCCTCGGCAATGCCCGCGTGGAAACCCTGGAAGATGTGCCCATCGACGTGGCCGTAAACGAGTATCACGCCATGGCGCTCTTCGGCGAAAAGTACGGCGACAAGGTTCGCGTGGTTAAACTCTCAGACGGTTTCTCGACTGAGCTTTGCGGCGGCACACACACTGCGGCCACCGGCGAAATCGGCCTCATCAAGATCGTCTCTGAAGGCTCTGTCTCCTCCGGCGTTCGCCGGCTGGAGGCCATCACCGGCTTCGGGTCTCTGGATACTTTTAGGCAGGATTTCGAAGTAGCCAAGCTCGCCGGCCAATATGTGCCCTCGACCGACAACCTCACCGAAGGTCTCCGCGCAAAGTTCGCCTCGCAGGAAGAAGAGCTCAAGCGCCTGCGCCGCGAGCTCGAAGAAGCCCGCATGAAGTCCGCCGCCGGCTCGCTCGATGAGGCGCTCAGCAAGGCCGTCGAAATCAAAGGCCTCAAGCTCGTCACACTAAGAGCCGATTCGCTTGAGCGNNCAAGGTCGCCCTCATCGCCGGCGTCACGCCCGGCCTCACCAAGCGCATCCAGGCGGGCAAGCTCGTTGGCGCAGTCGCCAAGCTCGTCGGCGGCTCAGGCGGTGGCAAGCCTGAAATCGCCGAAGCGGGCGGCAAAGATCCAGCACAGATCGACGCCGCGCTCCAGGCCGCGCCGCAGCTCGTCGCTGATCTGCTCGGTTAGCTTTCGGTCCGCTTTACCGTGTCCTGAAGCTGAAAGCCACGCCGCCCGACACAATCGGGAAAGTCTTCAGCGGGTTGATGTCGTTGGTGTATTTTGCCACCTGCGTCGCCAGGTTCTGCTGCACGCTCGCATCCGTCGCCACGGCAACGCAGTTCTGCCCGTTGGCATCGCAAATCTGTCCCGAGGTCAGCGCGATGTTCAGCGACGGAGCACCAATGAATCCCACGCCAATCTCAAACGGGAACGACAAGTGCCCGCGCTTGCGCGGAATCATGTTGCCCCATCCCGTGGTTACGGTGAAGGCAGGGTTCTGCGTGTGCAGCCCGAGAGCACCGCTCCCCAGCACCGGATTGGTGGCGGAAGCGTAGTAGGTCGTGTCATTCAGGCTGAAGCTCGTCCCTCCTGCCACCGAAAACGTGGCATTGGCCGCGTTCTTGTTGTAGAAGAGCACGCCCGGGCTTAGGCGAAAGCCGAGTCTCCGAAATGGATAGAAATCCACTGCCGCGCCGGCCGAGGCGAAGTTCAGCTTCCCGTTCACCGTAAACCCGCTTGTTTTGATGTTATTCAGTGAGTAGTTGAAATAGTTGCCCGTCGCGCGCAGGTTCATAAATCGATTCAGATTCGTCGCCGCCTGCAGGTTGATCCCCATAGTTGAGATGCCCCCGCCCAGCGCGAATCGCGTCAGCGGCTTCATGTCTCCCGTCGATCCTCTCACCGGCGAAGCCATCACCTGGCCGCCTCCTCCATCCGCGGCTGCGGGGTCCACCA
The DNA here is from genome assembly GCA_003165935.1 of Acidobacteriaceae bacterium. Lineage (GTDB taxonomy): Bacteria > Acidobacteriota > Terriglobia > Terriglobales > Acidobacteriaceae > Telmatobacter. Next base: position 1,965 of record PMXB01000099.1, read on the forward strand.
TCGGCGCAAGTGAAGACGACTCAAACGACTGTGTCACGCCCTGTGCCATCAGCGCTGCCGGCGTCGCGAATGAAAAAATGCAGAATACGAGTGCAGTGTGCTTGATCAAGAGGGGCCTCCGGTGGGATTCAGATCTGCTCGAACTGAATCCAGATGAGATGAAGAATCTGTGGGTGGGTCTTTGACGATTGAAAGCGGTGGTAGTGTTGCGATTTCATACACATTCCTAGATTGAGGAATCAAGTCAGCACAATCAATCCTCATCTGCTTCCAACCCCTGCAACTTTGGTGGGGAGTTTCTCAAATTGATACCGGCTCCCGGATTAGAACCGCACCGCCCACTCGTCGTCCCACTCGCTTTTGGGTCCATGCCTTAATCTGGCCCCATGGCCAAAGTGGATCGTGAATCCGCGAAGCGGGACCCGGCTCCCCGGGATCCGGCGAAGATCGCCCGCATTCGCCGCAAGCTACTCGATTGGTACACGATCAACCGGCGTGACCTGCCGTGGCGTCGCGATCCCAATCCATACGCGGTCTGGGTCTCTGAGATCATGCTCCAGCAGACGCGCGTTGCCGTAGTCATCGACCGCTTCCAGTCGTTTCTCGTCCGCTTTCCCACGGTGATCGCACTGGCACTCGCCCCCGAGCAGGATGTCCTCGCCGAGTGGAGCGGTCTGGGCTATTACCGCCGCGCGCGCATGGTCCACAAGGCAGCCCAGTTCCTCGCCGCCAACAACGAGGGCAACCTCCCCATCACCTCCGCTGAACTTCGCACCCTTCCCGGCATCGGCCCTTACACGGCCGCAGCCATCGCCAGCATCGCCCATCACGAAGCCGTCGCAGTCGTCGATGGCAACGTCGAGCGCGTCGTGTGCCGCCTTGAAGGCTGGGAACATGGCAACTCCGGCAGCGCGGCGGCTCTCGCTCGCAAAATCGAGTCCCAAGCCCAGGCTCTCGTCGATCCTGCTCGCCCCGGCGACTTCAATCAGGCTGTCATGGAGCTTGGCGCCACCGTCTGCACACCCCGCAATCCGCAGTGCATCGTCTGTCCGCTGGTCGCCGACTGCAAGACCAGGGGCGAACACAAGACCGCGCCCCGCCCGCGCATGCTCAGCCGCGAAGTGGCCTTCGCCCTCTGCCTGCGCGATCGCCAGGCAAAAGTCGGCCTCCGCCGCCAGACCGTCTGTGAGGTGCTTCTCGATCAGCGTCCCGAGTCGCAATCCGTCATGCCCGGCCTGTGGGAACTGCCCGCTCTCAAAGAAGCTGCCGTCCCCAACGAAGACCTGCGCATGACAGTCCGCCACGCCATCATGCAGGTCAACTACTACGTGCGGATTCGCAACGTCCATGAGGGAGACATCGACACACTCGCTGTTCCCTCAGCCACGCGCCGCTGGGTCCCGCGCGCCGAGGCCGCTGCCATGCCGCTCACTGGCCTCGCCCGCAAGGTGCTCATGCGCGCCCACCTGCTTTCCAGCTAGCCCCACGCCGTACCCCACCGCAGGGGTCAAAAATAGTCCGCGCAGCTCAGGTAGTATCCGCAGCGTGTGCACACCAGCTTGCAATGGTGCCCGGTCAGCCGCTCGCTGCAGTTGGGGCAGATCTGGCAATGATGATCAATCGGCTGAGTCGGCTGGCTGGGCTCCGCACCCACTCCACTATGTGAAAAATCAGCCGCATTTTCGCTATTCAGCGCCGATGGAAGCTCCGGAAGCATGGGCTGGATATTAGCATAGGAGTGTAGGCCGTGCACGGCGGAAACACCCCGCCGAAGGCCTGATGCACCACCCCAACAACCCGCCCCTCGGAATACTTGAGTTCCGACTTTCCCCAGGTGTCCGGAAACGGAGCCCAAATCCGGAACCCAGGCACCGCAATCATGGCGGCGGACCAACACCACACGCATCAACCCCCAGGAGGGACTATGGCTAGCAAGGCAAGTGCAGTTTGGACAGGTTCATTGAAGGAAGGCAAAGGCACCATCTCCACCGCGACCGGCGTTCTGAGCAACGCCAACTACTCCTTTGCAACTCGTTTTGAGGGTGCAGACTCCGGCACCACCCCCGAAGAGCTCATCGCGGCGGCCCACGCAAGCTGCTACTCCATGGCCCTCGGCGCAACCCTCGGTGGCGAAGGCTTTACCCCGGAAAAGATCGAAACCCACGCGGCCGTCACACTGGCCAAGGTCGAGGGCGGCTTCGCTGTCACCAAGATCGCTCTCACCACCACCGCCAGCGTTCCCGGCGTCAGCGAAGAGGCATTCCAGAAGGCCGCCGCGGGCGCCAAGGCCGGCTGCCCCAT
>PMXB01000403.1:0-2916 GCA_003165935.1 Acidobacteriaceae bacterium
TGTCGGGTGCCCCAGGTTCGGGGTCCCCACAGACGGGTCCTGGTCTGTGGGGTAGAGGTCCCTCGCATTTGGGGACCTGGGATTCCACAATCTCGCTCCAGGCTGTTCCCGGTCCTTCCGATTCAGCCTACAGCATCCACCCCCCCCAGAATCGGCCTCCCCATAACTCCGGCTTCTTGCAGATGAAACTCCTGGAATGCCGACCGGCAATCCAGAAGTTACATCCTTTCCCAGTTCCAGGTTGGACTGGTCCATATCGCCCGAAATGTCTCTGTGCCTGACGCACAGAAGTTCTAAAATCGTCTCCTAAGGCCGCCANNCCATCGCCTTCTACTGCGACAAGCTCGGCTTCGAAACGCGCTTTGAGGACCCGCCCCAGAACCCCTTCTTCGCCATCGTAGGCCGCGACGCCGCACAGATCTTTCTCAAATCCGAAGGCGGCATCTCGCCCATGCCAAACCCCACCCGCCATCCCCACCTGCGCCTCGACGCATTCGTATATGTCGAAGACCCCGATGCCCTCGCCGCCGAGTTCGCCGAGCGCGCCGTAGCCTTCAGCAAGCCCCTTCAGGACACCCACGACGGCCTCCGCGGCTTCGAGCTTTGCGACCCCGACGGCTACACCCTGTTCTTCGGCCGGCCACGTTAAGTCTCCGTCGAGTCCGTGGATCTCAGCCAACACCAGCACTGTAGAATTCAGAACGTCCGGCGAGAGTGAGAAATCCCGCACCCTGTCATTTGGCTCCGGAGCATGCTCTCCATATTCCACTTTCGCTCCTCACCAACGACCTTGCCGAGTCGCGACCGCAACCGCCGGAGTAAGGTCGTCAGAAAGGAACAAATGCGCCTAACGACTGGTATTGCTTGCATCGCATTCGCCTTTTCAGCAGTCACCGCGAGTTTCTTGCATGCTCAGCAGGCATGCGAAGACCTGAAGAATCTCAACCTCGATCACGTCACCATCACATCCGCCGTATCGGCCGACGCCGGCCCGCTCAAGCAGGCCACTGGATCTCCGATCAAGCCGCCGCCAATCAATCTTCCCGCCCATTGCGAAGTGACCGGCGTAGCCCGCCCAACATCCGATTCCGAGATCGACTTCCTCCTGTGGCTCCCGCCTGCCAGCGCCTGGAACGGCAAATACATGCAGGCTGGCAACGGTGGCTGGGCCGGTACCATTTCGCCGGCCTCGCTTATCGGTCCCCTCTTCCTCGGCTATGCGATCTCTGCCACCGACGATGGACATCACGCCTCGGGAATGATGCCCGACGCCAGCTTTGCCGTCGGCCACCCAGAGAAGCTGATCGACTTCGGATATCGTGCTGTCCACGAGACTACCCTTGCCTCCAAGGCCATTCTCCGCGCCTACTACGGCAAGCCCGGTAGCCATGACTATTTCGTGGGTTGCTCCGACGGAGGCCGCGAGGCATTGATGGAGGCCCAGCGCTACCCAGAAGACTTCGATGGCATCATCGCCGGCGCACCCGCCAGCCACTGGACCCACCTCCTCACTGGCGCCCTGTGGAATGAGCAAGCGCTCAAGTCCAAACCGGAAAGTGCAATTCCACCCGCCAAGCTGCCCGCCATTCAAAAGGCCGCTTTAGCCCAGTGCGATGCGCTCGACGGCGTCAAAGACGGCGTTATTGAAGATCCACGCACCTGTCACTTCGATCCTTCCGTTCTTCTCTGCCATGGTGCTGACTCTGCCGACTGCCTGACCCAGCCGCAGATCGACGCCCTTCAGAAAATCTATTCCGGCCCGAAAAATTCCGCCACCGGCGAGCAGATCTTTCCCGGCTTTGAACCGGGTGCCGAGGCGGATCCCTCCGGCTGGGGTGGCTGGATTGTCGGCCCCATCCAAAGCGCCTTCGCCAATTCCTTCTTCGGCCAGGCCCTCCACGAAGACCCGAAGTGGGACTGGCACACTGCTGACCTCGACCGCGAAGTGCGTCTGGCCGACGAAAAGGCAGCTTCCGTCCTCAACTCCTGGAACCCTGACCTCCGCACCTTCCGCGCCCATGGAGGCAAACTCATCCAGTACCACGGCTGGGAAGATGCGGCCATCCCTCCCCGAGATTCCATCGACTACTACGAGCACGCGCGCACTTTTCTTGGCTCCTATCCTGACCCGCGCCCCAATGGCGGAGCTCCGATCGAATCCTTCTATCGGCTCTTTATGGTCCCCGGAATGCAGCACTGCGGCGGAGGCCAAGGTCCTTCAAACTTTGGCTTGAGCGCCGCTCCCTCAGGGTCCGCCTACACAACTGACGCTGATCACAACATCATCTTCGCGCTCGACCGCTGGGTAACCCAGGGGGTCGCCCCGGACCGGATCGTCGCCAGCGGTACCATCGGCAGCGACCCCAAGGCCGGCGTTCCCGGTACCCACCTCACCCGCCCACTCTGCGTCTATCCCGCCGTAGCCACCTACAAAGGCCAGGGCGACACCAACGCGGCTGAGAACTTTACTTGTGTCGCTCCACCGCCTAAGTAGAATTCCCCAACGCCATCCGGAGGCTCATCAATTAGCGCCTCCCACTTTTGCGACGCTCAACTGTCGCAACGGCCGAAACCTCGCGCCTCTACCCTAGTATCCTGAATCTGAAATTCGCATCATAAAAACCCTGTCATCCTGAGCGAACGGGGCCCCAAACGTACTTCAGTTTGGGGGTGGTGAGTCGAANNTTGTTCTTCAATGAACTTCGGAGGCACCACACTAGACCCCGGACCCTGAACCCTGAACAAGCACCTTCGTCAGCCGGAAATACCTCTCCGCCCGCCCCACATCCTTCATGATCTGCGCCCTCAGCGCCTCCGCAGACTCCCACTTCTTCTCGCCCCTGACCCTGGTCAAAAACTCCAAATCCAGCAGAGTCTCCTCGCTCAACTCAACCGGCTCAAAATCCAGAATGTGCG
>PMXB01000403.1:2954-3759 GCA_003165935.1 Acidobacteriaceae bacterium
TGAACGGAAAACCCAAGCCCCGCCCCCAACTGCGCTAACTCGGCAACCCCGGCCTCTGCACGGTGCCCAAACCGAAAGTTCCCTCCCTCATGCAGCGCAACAACCTTCAACGCCTCCACCAGCACCGCCCCCACAAAAGCTCGCGCCGCAAGCCCGGCCAGCGCCTCGTCAAAACTCAGCACCACAACCGCATCAATCCCGGTCGCAGCCAGCAGCCGAAGCCGGTCCGCCAGCGGCGTTAACAGCGCCGGCGCCGTCTCCGGACGCAGAAACCGATCCGGGTGGGGGTCAAATGTCACCGCAACCGCCTTGGCGCCGAGCTGCCGTGCCTCCTCCACCACAGAACGAAGAATCTCCTGATGCCCCAGGTGAACGCCGTCAAAGTTCCCGATCGCCGCCACCGACGGACCAAACCCAGCCGGAATCTGATCCAGCTTCCAGTAAACCGGAACTGTCGTGCCGGGAATCAATTGAGATGTCTTTGTCATAGGCTCACAGCTAGTTTCAGCCCGTCATGGGCCAACCGAATACCCTCAGGCAAAGCACTGTTCGTCTCTTCATGGCCCAGCTCGTGCGCAATGTGCGTAAGCCAGGTCTGCTTGGCGCCAATGCGCTGCGCCCACCCAATCGCCTGGTCCACCGTTGCGTGGCTCGGATGCGGCTTGTACCGCAACGCCGAAACGACAAGTTGATCCAGACCTTCGAGGAGTGCAAAGCTCGCTTCGGGAATATCGCTCACCTCGGTCAAATACGCCGCGCTCGCAAACCGAAAGCCCGCAATCTCCTGACTCCCATGCATCACCGG
>PMXB01000350.1 GCA_003165935.1 Acidobacteriaceae bacterium
CGCTTTACGCAGGCCGGCTCCGAGGTCTCAACGCTGCTCGGCCGTATGCCTTCCGCCGTCGGCTACCAGCCCAACCTCGCCACCGAAATGGGCGAGCTGCAGGAGAGGATTACCTCCACCAGCAAAGGCTCGGTTACTTCGGTACAGGCCGTCTATGTCCCTGCCGACGACTTAACCGACCCGGCACCAGCCACCACCTTTGCTCACCTCGACGCCACTACCGTGCTGTCGCGTCCGCTTTCAGAGCTCGGCATCTACCCGGCCGTCGATCCGCTGGCTTCCACCTCGCGCATTCTTTCGGCGCGCATTGTGGGAGACGATCACTACGACGTGGCCCAGGGCGTGAAGAAGATTCTGCAGCGCTACAAAGACCTGCAGGACATTATCGCCATTCTCGGCATTGACGAGCTCTCTGAGGAAGACAAGCTTACCGTGGCTCGCGCCCGCAAGGTGCAGAAGTTTCTTTCGCAGCCCTTCCACGTGGCCGAGCAGTTTACGGGCATCCCCGGCAAGTACGTCAAGATTGCCGACACGGTCCGCGCATTCAAAGAGATCATCGACGGCAAGCACGACGATGTCCCCGAGCAAGCGTTCTACCTGAAGGGCGGCATCGAAGACGTGCTCGAAGCAGCAGAGAAACTTAAGGCAACGGTGTAAGAAAGGCAGTTCACAGTTCGCAGTTCTTAGTTCACAGTTGGGTGTTCCTCGAACGAGGATATGCGGATTAAACGAGTGGAATCTCAAACTAGGAACTGTGAGCTCCGAACGGCGAACCAGTAACTGCGAACTACGAACTGAGAACTGAAAAATGGCTGACGAAACCAATCAACTTCGCGTACGGCTGGTCACTCCCGAGCGCACGCTCTTCGAGCATGGCGCTTCAGCGGTGGAGTTGCCCGGCAAGTCCGGCTACATGGAAGTGCTCTTTGGCCACGCGCCGTTGCTCACCGAACTGGGCGCTGGCGACGTTACCGTGCATGGCGGACCGGATGGCCCCGACTCTGTCTCACGCTACAACGTCAGTTGGGGCTTTGCCGAAGTGCTTCCAGATCGCGTCACAGTTCTCGCTTCGGATGCACTTAAGCCCGAAGAGATCGATGTCGATCGCGCCGAGACTCAACTGGTGCGTGGCCAGAAGCTTTGGAACGAGGCTGGCGAAAGCGAAGAGGCCTATACCGAGGCTCTTCGTGTCATCGCGGAAGCGGAGGCCAAGCTGGCCACAGCTGCTGAAAAGCAATAACCTCCGCAAGCAAGGTGATAATCACAACGGCCCTGCTCAAACGAGCAGGGCCGTTGTGTCTTAACGCCATAAGCGTGCGGCAGGACCAACAGGCCCTGAGACTCTCTACTTCTGCCGCTTCAGCACTAGCGGCAGGCTGCCAGCACCCTGCGAAAAGGTGCCGTCGATCGACCCCAGATCCGCGGCGATCTTGCCTGAATACTCCGCTTGCAACGCAGTGAAGCTCGCTGTCAGCGTCCCGTTGGCGCGAGTTAGCGTGTTTGCTTTCAGCCAGATCGGGCTCTGGTCCGGGCTTTGCAGTTGTGCTGTCAGCCCATCGGCAGTGTTTGTAACCTTTAGCAGAATGTGCAGAGTTTGTCCGTTTACGTCCAGCGCACCGGTCCAGGTTCCGTCGATATCCGAGGGTGTCGCCGGCATTGCCGCCGCAGCCTTCGCCGCTCCGCGCGTAAGGTTCAACGTCATCGGCTGTCCCTGCGTCCAGGTCCCGTCAATGGCCGAACCGTCCGCTTTCACTGTGCCTTCGTAGCTTCCGTGGACGGTATCCACCGTAAGCGACAGTTTTGCGCCATTTAGAACTACCGTGTTTACCGGAATTCCATTCAAACCCTGGTCGAGGCTGTCGAGCGTCCCGGTCAGTGTGCCGTCTTTGGCAGCAGTAATGTGCACCACCAGCCGCAGCGTTGCGCCGCCCGCATTCAACGATCCATTCCAGTCCCCGGCAATTGAAGCTGTAGCTGCCGGCGTCGCTGCTGGCGGATTGACCGCAGTCCCCACTCGCGTGAACTCGATCGGCGTGTCCTGGTCTCCCGCGAAGACACCGGTGATCTTAGCTCCATCGCTACTCAGCGTTCCCGTATACACGCCGTGATAGGCATCCACGTTCATGCTGAACTTCGAGTCCTTGAACGTGACTCCACTCGTCGGAATGCCAGTCGCACCCAGTTCGGGGCTGTCCAGCGTCGCTCCCAATGTGCCGTCACTGGCGGCTGTGATATGGACGATCACGTGATAATCCGTGCCCTGAATATTCGCGACCCCTTGCCAGTCGCCCGCAACCTGGGCTTGCGCTCTGCTCAGCGGCACTAGAGTCAGAAAAGTCATGGCCAGCAGCATCCATCTCGAATCGATTCGGCGAATCATTAGTCTCCTTGTACTTGAATTCCGTGTGTATGTGCAGTTCTTGCTGCGCAATGGTTGATCACCAGCGCGTACGCGTGATGCGATGGCCTGAAATTCAGCCTTCAGACGCAGCTTAGGCGATTATCCTGGTCTACGAAACTCCACCGCAGAAAGTTCACCCGTTTTGCCGGCTCGAAGTCCCGGCTGCCATTTTACAGGCACCCAGTTGACCCACGATGTAATGCATAGTGGACAATGAGAGTTCGCCGTACGAGGGTTCCAACTGGCCTAAGATTTCGGCTCGGCGCCGCTCTCGGGGAAGGGATGTCAGCGATGAACCATCCAGCCAGAGATTCGAATTCCAAACCAACGCGTCCTTCTTCCCACGGCGTCATTCAAAAGGCAGGAAAGGTTCACCTTGCCCCTCTTTTCATCGCGTTGCTCGGCGCCGCCGTTCCGTTCCTTGCTCAAACGCCCACACCCATGCACTATGACCCCAGGCACGTTGACAACTTCGCCGGCAAGCCACGCGTGATCGTCATCAGCGACATCGGCAACGAACCGGATGACCAGATGTCCCTCGTGCGTCTCCTGCTCTACTCCAACGAACTCGAAATTGAAGCTCTTATTGCCACCACATCCACCTGGCAACGCACCTTGATCCACCCCGAAACCATGCACACACTTGTGGCAGCCTATGGAGAGGTTCGGCCCAACCTGCTGCTTCATGCCCAGGGATGGCCAGAAGCCGCCGATCTTGACCGGCGCATCTATCCCGGCCAAACCGTCTATGGACTGGCCGCCACAGGCCCGGGCAAGTCGTCTCCCGGCTCCGAGGCCATTGTCCGTGCCGTTGAGCGCGACGATCCCCGTCCGCTCTGGATCACTCTCTGGGGCGGCGCCAATACGCTGGCGCAAGCCCTCATGGATCTCCGCGCCAAGCATACGCCTGACGAACTTGAGAAACTCGTCGCTCGGCTTCGCATATCTTCGATCAGCGATCAGGACGATGCCGGCCCCTGGATTCGTCGCGAGTTCCCCAGCCTCTTCTACATCGTTTCTCCATCCACGCCCACCAGCGCCGACTACTACGCTGCGACCTGGACGGGGATCAGCGGCGATCTCTACTACCGCAACGGCGATGGCGCGGACTTCACCACCGTCTCCAACGAATGGCTCGATGCCAACATCCGCAGCAAAGGCCCTCTGGGCAAGGTCTACCCACGTTTCCTGTTCATCATGGAGGGCGACACGCCGTCGTATCTCGGCCTGATCGACAACGGTCTCAACGCCTATCGCCGTCCCGATTGGGGCGGATGGGGTGGACGCTACGTTTATCGCCAGCCCTACGGCGAGACTCACCCCATCTGGACTCAGGGCGGCGATGAGTTTCTACGTACAACATCACAGGACACGGTCGTCGGCATCGACGGCAAGCTTCACACGTCCGACCAGACCACGATCTGGCGCTGGCGGACAGCCTTCCAGAATGACTTTGCCGGGCGCATGTCCTGGACAGTCTCGGACTTCGCCCATGCCAGCCACAATCCCCTTGTGGTGGTGAACGGTCAGGCCGGAACCGCTCCCATCGAGATCGACGCGGGGGTCGGCCGCCCCATCGTTCTCGACGCCACATCCACCACTGACCCAAACGGCCGCGCCCTTCAATTCCAATGGTTCCACTACGCCGAGGCGGGTATCGCCGACGGCAACCGTTCGACGGTCACACTCACTGGCGCCGACCAACCCCGAGCGGAAGTGGTGGCAACAGCCGTCTGCAGTCCCGCCTGGCTGTCGGGGCTGATTCCTTGCAAAGGCGACGGCGTCGCCCACATCATCCTGGCCGTCACCAACAAGGGATCACCGCCGATGACCTCGTACCGGCGCATCATTCTCCACGTCCATGCCAACGACGGGGCCGGCACAGTCTCCACATCATTGTCGCGCTGAGATCTGTTCAACAGCTTTCCTTGCGCCTACAATTCTCTTCAGCATGTCGAAAGCAAAAGACAAGACGTTTGAAGTTCCCTGTCCCGACTGCGGCGCAATGATCGTGGTTGACGCCTCCACCGGGCTCGTGGTGAGCCACACTCCGGCCCCGCGCAAGCGCATGTTCGAAGACCTTGAGACCGCGGCTCAGGCCATGCGCGCTCAGGACGAACGCAAGGAGTCAATCTTCCGCCAGTCTGTTGCGGCGGAGAAGAACAAGGAAGACTTATTCGAAAAGAAATTTGCCGAAGCCCTGCGCAAGGCCAAAGATGCGCCCGACGGCAAGCCATTGCGCGACTTTGACCTCGATTGAGCATTCCGCCTGACGCCCGCAGTTATCCCGGCTGCAATCCCTTCGCGCGGGCAAGCGTCTCGAAGGTTGGAATCATGTTTTTGTCGCAGAGAATCCGTTTCGCGGTGTTTCAGGGCATACTGATACAGGCTTCTTTCCAGTCCTATCAGCCGCAGAACGGAAGCCGGACCGCAAAGGAGAGCTCATGGTAGTTGTTCCGCTGTCGCAACCCGAAAAGGAATTNNCGCAAAGCCGGCACCGTTGCCGCCACTGCGGGCACCACTCTGTTGCTGCTCGACCAACAGGATCTGCTCCGCACCTGGTGGAACGCAATCCCCCGCGAAATTGAAAGCGTGCAAAGGCTTCTCGGCCAGGTCCAGGAATCAGTAAGCGAAGTCAGCGCCCAGCGCGAGAAACTGCACAGGATTTTGAACCGCTAGAGGTGAACTCCCGGATCCTCGACCGCAAGAGTATGGGGGGTGGGTCAGATTCCCAACTGTCTTCGCCCGGCTTCGCTGATACGATGGGGGGTCCATTTCGGCTCCCATACCAGGTCAACCTTTACCTTGCCAATCTGCTGGATTCCAGCCAGCCGGTTGTGTACCTGTTCAAAAATGAGCCCGCTTGCGGGGCACTGCGGAGTTGTCAGGGTCATAGTCACCTTCACCCATTGACGCGGCCACGCTGGTGTCGAATCCGGATCCGGGCCGGTCTCCACTGCGTAGATGAGGCCGAGATCGACAAGATTCAGCTTCACCTCCGGGTCGAAGCAGTCCCGCAGGGCCATCATAATCTCCGCTTCAGAGAGCATCGGCTAGTTCTTCCGGTCTACCAGGTAGCGCGCCACGGCCTTTAGACCGTCCGCGCGGCTCCCGTAAGGCTCGAGCGCAGCAAACGCCTCGTCGATCAACTGCGCGGCATCCCGCTGGCTCTGCTCAATGCCATAGACCGCCGGCCAGGTTGCCTTCTCCGTCGCTGCATCCTTGCCCGCCGTCTTGCCCAGTTGCGCCGAGTCCACTGTCATATCCAGCACGTCATCGACAATCTGGAAAGCCAAGCCCGCCTTCCTCCCGAACAGGTCAAGCCGTGTCACATCCTCGGCATTTGCCCCGCCGAAGATGCCTCCGGTGACGACGCTTACCCGGATTAGTGCTCCGGTCTTGGCGCGATGGATTCCCTCAACAAGCTCTGGCGTCGGCTTCAAGTGCTCGCTCTCAATGTCCAGTACCTGCCCGCCGATCATCCCGTCCACGGTGCCCACCGCGTTCGCAATCAGGCCGATGATCTGGACTGCGGCCGCAGGTGGAGTATCCAGCCCCGCCAGCACCTCGAATGCTCGCGTCTGCAGCGCGTCGCCGGCCAGAATCGCGATCGCCTCACCAAAAACCACGTGGCATGTTGGCTTACCCCGGCGAAGATCGTCATTGTCCAGCGCCGGAAGATCGTCGTGGATGAGTGAATATGTGTGCAGCATTTCAAGGGCCGCTCCGAGCCGCGCGATTCCCGCCGGCAACTTACCCGCGATCGTCACCGCCGCCTGCATTGCCAGCACCGGTCTCAACCGCTTGCCCCCGGCAAACATCGAGTGGCGCATCGCCCCGTGGATCGACGACGGCACCGTCTCTGCGCTCGGAATAAGCTCCTCGAGCGCCCGATCAGTCAGCTCAGCGCCTTCCTGAATCAGCGATTTCACGTCTGTGGCCATCATCTCTTATCTTAATTGACGGGCTTTCGCTTCCGACGATACGCACACAGCCCAGTGACCGCCAGCACGCTCAACGCGGTCAACCATCGTCCCGCCAGAACGTCGGGGGTGGTCGTCCAGTCTACATCGAGTTGTACGCGGCCCTGCTGCATCTGCACCGCAATAAGTCCGTCCTCGCGTTGGATCACAGGCGCAGGTTTTCCATTCACTTTCACCTGCCAGGCTGGATACGCTCGCCGTCGCAGAATCAGGTAGCCTGCGTGCTCGATGTTCGCAAAGGCGTGGAGACCCTCCGGTCGAGACCTGGATGATTCGGGAATCGCGAGCTGTACAGGTTGGCAACTGCCCTGGCCGGCGTTCCACTCCAGCACCTGGTCGTCATTCATCCTGCCCAGCTCAACCTGGGGATCGTCCGCCAAACACCCTAGAGGCAGTCCCTTCACCGCAAGGCTCTCGTCCACTCCAACCCCTGCATATTCGTACACGCCCTCAAACCCCGCGCCCGACTTGTCCACGGCGACCATCGGCGCCACGGCATCCTCTTCGTCGCAGGGCTGAAGATAGTTGTGGCCGGCAATTTGAAGCGCCCAGGCGAACGCCGGAAAACACAACGCCCCAACCGCAATCTGCCGCCATCGCTTCACCTGCCACACCGCCGCTGCAATGAAGACTCCCATAGGCGCCTCGACCGCAACCAGCCATCGCCAGGGGAACTGCAAAAATCGCATTTTAGGCAGATAACTCCACACTGGCCACGAGACCGGCAACTGCAGCAGCAGAACAAGGATCGGAATTGCCGCCAGCACCAGCCACAAGTCTCGTGTGCGGCCGTCATTCTTCTTGATTCGTCCGCGCAGCCACGCAACAACCAGTCCCGCCAGCGCCACGGCAATCATTGCCAGTGCAATATGTGACACCTTCTGCAACTCCGAGTCGTGCCCGGCCAGCGACGGGTCGAGATGGTAGGCAAACAGCCAGCCATTCTCAATCTTCAACCCCGGGTCGTTTGTTGCCTCAGCAATGTCCACCCACTTTTGTTCCCACGCGGCCGGAACCAGGTAGATTGCCGCCAATCCCAGGCCCAGAGCGACCCCCACAAGTGCGCGCAGCAACGGTGCCCACGACCGCTGGCGAACTGCCAGCACAGCCGCAACCGCGGCCAGCATATAACTGGCCATCACGCCCACAGGTGCATTCGAGAGCCACGCCCCGGCAATCACCAGTGCGATCGCTGCCGGACCGGAAAGTCCGCGTGCCCAGGTCCTCTCGCTGCTTTCTCGGCCGCCCATCGCAAACATCAGCAGCAGCGGAATCCACATTCCGCCTGCGAGTTCTCCGAAAGCGGTTCGCTCATAGGCCGTGAACAGGGCGTAGCCCGAAAACATCGCTGCGCATCCGGCCAGCGTTGGGGCGCCCGCGCCAAACACATCGCGGGTAAGCACTTCGCGTGCCAGTGCCCGCGTCGCCAAGCCGGTTCCTGCGAGAAGCAGAAACGTGAGTGCAATCGGCACCAGCGTCCACGGCATCGCCAGGCTCAGCGCAGCGCCCAGCATCCACGTCAGCGGCGGGTAGAAGACAAACCGTGGTTCGCCGGCTCCGTAGTTCGCGCTTGGCGTCCAGTGTGGATAGAACTGCAGATTGTGCCAGCTAGTATTCGCGTCGAACCACGACACAAGGTGAAAGTCGAAGTCGTGTCCGCACGAGTTGCCTTTGACCAACTGCGGCGTCACTGCAATCGCTGCCGCCAGCAGGATCACCGCCGGCCCCGCCCAGCGCTGCAGCAGTCCTGACCCCTGACCCCGGACCCCTGGACCCTTGTTTCTCATGGCGTCAGCCGCAGTGTGTGGCGTGTCTGCGCAGCCACCGCCGCGTCAGAGAAGGGAAGCGCAAACGTCGTGCCGCTGTAGTAGTCCTTCCACTGGTCGCGGTAGTACGGGCTGTAGGGATCGCTGCTCTCACCCAGCACAATGTCCTCTGTCGATCCATCCACGTCGCTCCAGTCCATGGTGAACCGCTGCGAAGGCCCAAAGCCCGTGCCCACCTGTTTCACTGTTAGCTTGTCCCCGCTGAGCGGCTGCTCTCCGGTCCCGGCAAATCTGCCTATCCCCGGCAGAAACTTTGCCAGTGGGTGCTCGATGTCCACAACGTGCCAGCTTCCATAGCTCCACTCCGCCACATCGCCGGGAGCGTGGCCCGCTTCCATCCCCTTGCGGACCGCATCGGTGAGTAGCGCGTCCCAGTTCTTGTATCCCAGAGGCAGCCACGGAGAGTGAGAGTCGGAACCGCCGTGCATGATGATCTCTTCCTCGGCAAAGTCCGACTCCGCCCAGCGATACTCCGCGGCCAGGTCCTTGCCCAGCTTCGGCTCCAGGATGAGCGGCCAAAAGGCCTTTCGCGTCTGGGTCACCACCGACGCCGCTGCCGAGTCGGTCGTCAGCCGCCCATCCCAGCTGCGCATCAGGTCGGCGCCCTTCTTCAGTCGCTCGTCCACGCCGTCGGTGTGGTCGATCGCATAGGCCAGCCTATGGCCGATCTCCTGGTCCACCTCGCTGTAGATGTCGGTCTGCACCGCCAGCATGTCTGCGCGCGTGAGTCCATTGCGCCCGTCGAGCAGGCGGTAGATGCGCTCGGCGCGATAGGGGTCGGCCCATTCGAGCGTCAGCGGATGCGGCGATCTATCGTTCGTGACCTGCGAATTTGCTGTTGCCAGGAACCCAGACGGCGGATCAAACGTGTGCGGCATATCGTCGAAGGGGATGTAAATCTGCGGTTCCTTGATGCCAATGAACTTTCCCCACTCAAAGCGCAGGTTCATTGTGTCGTGCGGCAGTGGCCTTGCAAAAAGGGACTTCTCATCCGGCCCGCGCAACGGTACCTTGCCGATCGCGTGATACGCAATATGCTCCTGATCGTCCGCATAGACCACATTCTGGGTCGGCCAGCACCAGTTCTTGAGCGCGCCCTCGAATTCGCCCCAGTTAGCCGCCTTGTTTATCTCATAGACCGGCAGCGTGTTCAGATTGGGATCGTAGAGCGTCCACTTGAGCGCGATTGACCGCGTCTCCTTCGGTAAGATCGGGTTCAGCAGCGGGCCGTGCTCGGTCTCCTGCACATCGAGATGCACATCTTCTCCGCCACGGACTTTGATCGTCTCGTGGTTCACCTTCAGCGCGTGCAACTGGCCGTCGTTGCCGATGTAGCTGCCGCCCTCTACTTGCTCGACGTAGAGATCCTGCACGTCGGCATAGAGTGCCGTGAACCCCCATGCTACGTGCTCGTTGTGCCCGGCAATCACAAACGGCACTCCCGGCAGCGTTACTCCTGCTGCATGAAACCCGGGCGCTTTCAAGTCGGCCATGTACCAGATATTTGGCTCGGCCAGCCCCAGGTGCATATCGTTCGAGAGCAGCGGCTTTCCGCTCGCCGTGTGGTTGCCTGCAACGACCCAGTTGTTCGAACCGTAGGCGCACTCCGCACAGCCGCCCAGCCCTGCTTCGCGCAACCCGCGCAGGTCCGCCGCCGTCAGCTCCAGATCTGCGGCGCTTTGGGTTGTGGCGGAAGGCGAGAGGCCGGGAGGATTGGAGACAAGCGGTCCCTCAGGGGCTAAAGCCCCATTCATATTATTGGCCTTATCGGCACGGCTGAAGCCGTGCCCTGATACAAGGCCTCGATCACGGGTTTTTTCCGCAACCTGTCTAACCCCTGATCCCTGACCCCAGTTCATTGCCTGCGAACTGTCATCTTCATCGTCCTCGTCGCCTGAGTGCTTTGCCGGTGCCGGATGTGGCTGGCTCATGTCATGCTTTTCCCCGGTCGGAGGATGGTCGCGCCACGAACCGACAGGGTAGAGGTCTGCTTCCAGCTTCGGGTTGTTGAGCTTAACTGCGATCGCCTCCCGCAACAGCTTGTCTTCCCAGTGCGTGTCCAGCGTCTGGACCATCATCAGGCCCACGCTGATGGAGTCCACGCCTGTCCACGGCCGCGGCTTGTAGCCGAGCAGCCGAAACTCCGCGGGCAGTTTGTCGCCGTGGTCGGCAATGTAGAGATTCACCCCGCGCGCGTACTCCTCAAATCTTGCCTTCTGGTCCGCAGGCGAATTTGCCCAGATGCGCTCGGCCGTCCGCCGAATCCCAAGCACGCGTTGCCATTTGTCGTGAATCACCAGCGAGCGCCCCATCACCTCGGCCAACTCGCCATTGGCATTGCGCCGGAAGGCGTCCATCTGCCACAGCCGATCCTGCGCCGTCACATACCCCTGCGCCACCCACAGATCCTCTTCGCTGGCTGCTTCGATATGCGGAACGCCATGACCATCTCGCCGCACCGTCACAGGGGCTTTCAAGCCTGCCACGTGCAGATCGCCATCCAGCACCGGCAGTGCTGCCTTCTCAGCTCCGCGCAGCCACAGAACAAAGCAAACCGCTGATACGATCGCCAGAGCGAGCAACCCGCCCACGCACCAGGCAGCGATTCGCAGCCCGTGCCGCCGGCCTTGCTTGGGCGCAGGTCCGCGCGAAGTCCAATTCGTTTGAGTATTCTGTCTTGCTTCCTGCATCGGACTCTAGGATAACGCCCGCCCGTTCTAGTCCGATCAATCTCCGACGGCCCGAATTGAAGGTCTACCCTGCCTAGGTCGCCGCCGCGTCTTTGTTCAAAGCGGTGGACCTCCTGCGCCCATAGAGGAGTGCCAATGCCGTCAGCAGCAACAGGACCACCGGCACCACCAATACACTGCCTTCCGGTCCATCCATGCCGCCGCTCCACAGCGTTGCTCCGGCAGGCGTCGTCGTCAGGTAGTGCCCCTGCGCCTTGAATCCGCTGTCCGCCGTCCCGTAGAAAAAAGTCTCTCCCCAGTCCCACGCCGCGTGGCAGCCAATGGCCCACCATGCCGACCCAGTAACCTTTACGCTCACGCAGAACACGAACCCGATCAGAGCCGCCGCAAAAATGCCGATCCAGTTTTCGCCGTTGTTGCTGGTGTGCCCAAACCCAAAAAACGTAGATGCAGCCCACGCCGCCTGCCAAAAGCTCGCGCTCTCAGCCTTCTTCAGATGCAGCACGAGGCATGGAATCAGCCCAACCAGTGCAAATGCAAACACTCCCCACGCGCCGTTCCCCCGCGGACGCACTATGAGATACACACAGATGCCGCTGACAAGCGCCAATGCCCACCAAAAATTGATGCCGCGCGTCAGCGTGTATTGCGCGTAGCAGCGCATTGTTCCTTCTTCAACGCACCCCACCAGCAGGAAAGTAACTCCCCACACCGCACCGTATTCAGCAATCTCTGCACCCGATAGACTCACCGCGCCAAACGTAAGCCAATGTCCCCAAGCCAATACACCCACCAGCGCCGAGAGCGCCAGAAACCCAGCCACCAGCCCGCTGCCAAAGTGAGCCAGCCGGTTCGCGCCCCTCAGGTTGTAGTCGAGCACGCGTCGCTCTTCCACCTTGGCCATCACCGCCACCGCAATCGCCACCGTCAGGAATGCAGCCAGTTCGCTGACAAGCGCGTCCCAGGCCGAGACCTCGCCGCTTCCGCCAGTTAAGTGCAGTGTGCCAAAGATGAATCCGACCACCTGGAAGAGCATCTTCAGAAGCAGCGCGAAGGCCGCAATCCGCCATCCTACGCGGAAGCCGTCTTCCCCGAAGAAGACCCATTCAAATCCGCGCGGCTCGGACGCGCCGCCCCGGCCAACCTCGGGCGAGAGATCGCGCGAGTCGTGATCTTCGGCGGTCAAACGCAGTTGAATCTGAGGCTCCATCGAGCTTCCTTCAAGAACAATCCTGTTTGCTGAATTGTAATGGAGCCGTTCAAAGGCTGTGACCGTTCGAAAGTTGCGCACGGTGCGGGTCGGGCGGGCCTAATGAAATCAATTTGGTCTTTGCATCTACTCGTCGCGCAGGGCCACAATTGGATCGATCCGCGACGCTCGACGTGCGGGGAGCCAACTGGCCAGCAGAGCCACCGCGATCACGACTCCGGTGATGGCCGAGAAGACAGTTGGATCGTTGGGGCTGACCTCGTAGAGAAGATTGGAAACCCCATGCGCCAGAGCGAAAGCCAGCACCAGGCCGACGCACACTCCAACGCCAGTCAGCCATCCGGCGCGCTTCAGGATCATGTTGAGAACATCTTCCCGTCGCGCGCCCATGGCCAGGCGGACGCCAATCTCGCGCGTTCGCTCACCAACAAGGTTGGCCATCACGCCGAAGATGCCCACGGCGGAAAGCAGCAGCGCAATCAGCGCGTCGAAGCCAAGCAGCGCGGATACAAAAAACATCCCTGTCAGCTTCTCGTGGGTCAGCTGCGCGTAGCTTTCCACGAGGGTCAAAGGCAGCGCAGGGTCAAGCCCCGCGAGCGTCTTGTGGGCTGCCGGAGCAAGAGCCATCGGGTCGCCGCTGGTCGTGATCGCATACGTGATTCTCGCAGGCGGCTGTTGCGCCACGCTCATGTAGACAGCAGCGGGACGGTCCGATAGCCAGAGACGGTAGTTGGTCTCTTCGACCACGCCGACAATCGTCATCCACGACGTCTGGCCGGCGCCCGTGGCGCCCATGCGGATGTGTTTGCCCAATACGTTTTCGCCGGGGAAGTAGCGCTCGGCAAACGAACGGCTCACGACTGCCACAGGCTGCGAACGAAGATCGTCCCCGGCGCTCAAAAGCCGTCCGGAAATAAGCGGAATGTGAAACTGGCTGAAGAAGCCTGCGGTCACCGGCAGCCGCAGCGCCGTCCGCGACTGCCCGGGCGCCAGCGGCCGGTTCTCAATCTGAGCATCGTCTACCCAACCATCGTCGCTGGCGGGGAGCGCGCTTGATACCTCGGCGTGCTCCACTCCCGGCAGCGCCCGCAATCGGTCGAGGCTGTCGTTGTACCATGCGGCCATCTTTTGCGGCGTATCGTAGCGCGCCTCGGGAGGATTGAGGGTGAATGTCAGCACGTGCTCGGGATTGTATGCGTCGGTTTTGTGGAGCATTCCTAGCATCCCCTTGCACATCAGCGCCGCACCCACCACCAGCGCTACCGCCAGCGCAAGCTGCGAGACCGCCAGCAGATTTCTCAACACCTGGCTGCGGCCCGCACCGACCAGGCCGCGCGAACCGGCCTTGAGCTGCCCCACCAGGTTGACGCGCAGTGCTTGCAGGGCGGGGGCAAATCCAGTAATCACCCCGGCCAGAATGGCCAGGAGCAGCGAGAAGCCAAGCCCTCGCCAGTTCAGAGTGATGTTTGACCAGCCGGCCATATAACGGGCAATCCGTGCCGGCATGGCGATCTGGTTGATGCGCATGTCCGCCAGGGCAAACAGCACTCCCCCCGCTCCACCGACGAGCCCCAGCAGGATGTTCTCAGTCAGCAACTGCCGCATCAGGCGTCCGCGCCCCGCGCCGAGCGCAGTTCGCATGGCAATCTCCGGCCGCCGGGCGATGCCGCGCGCAAACTGCAGATTGGCTACGTTGGCGCACACCACCAGCAGCACAAACAGCGTGGCGCCCTGCATCAGATTGAAGTAGAGAGGTGTGTACTCGCCGTTAATGTCGGCCAGCAGGGGCGTCACCCTCGGCTGCCAACCCTTATTTGTTTCCGGAAAGGCCTGGGCCAGATGCCCGGCAATGGTATTCAGGTCCGCCTGCGCTTCGCCCACGGTTACACCGTTCCGCAACCGGCCCACGACGAGATAGTCATGTCCCGCCCGATTGGCGAGTTGCGCCTGCGTCGGCGCCAGGGGCAGGTAAAGATCGGTTGTTGACGGGTACTGCATCGTCTTCGGCATCACGCCGATCACGGTGTAGGTGTGCTGGTCCAGTTCGATCGAACGCCCAACGACGTTCGGATCGGAGGCAAACTGCGACTTCCAGAATGCGTAACCCAACACCGCAACACTGTTCGCGCCGGGATGCGTGTTGCTCTGATCGAAGACTCGCCCCAGGAACGCATTGGACCGCAAGACGCTGAAAAACGAGGGCGATGCATATTCGGCATCCACCTGCGAAGCATCGCCGGCGTCCGTCATGCTCATGTGAGCCGCGCTGTGCACTGCCAACTCTTCAAACGACCGGCTCTGCCGCTGCCAGTCGGCGATGTCCGCCAGCGCCACCTGCTGGTCGTCGCCATGGTTTTTCTGCTCGTAAACAACCACCACGTGCTTCAGATCCGGAACTGCCAGCGGACGGAAGATCACCGCATCCATGATGCTGAACCCGGCGGTATTCACGCCGATCCCGATCGCCAAGGTGAGGATCGCAGTAATCGCGAAGCCAGGCGACTTCCACAACTGGCGCACCGCGTAGCGCAAATCCTGGATCAATGTTTGCATCGAGCCCTCCGGCCTGACCACTATTTCAACTGGGAAGAACATAGATTCATGCGCACGTTCGCGGCCAAACTCCCAGCGCGGGTATGCGCTTGCTGTCAAAAGGCTTAACCTGGGTTTCCGTGGCCTTGTCCGCGCCAACCTTGTCCAGAATCGTATTCCCATGTCCGTAATCGGACACTAAGCCCCCTGAATCCGAGCAGATTGACGCTTCCCGCCTTGACACAAACAGCCAAGCCCTTGATGCTAAACAGTTCCGCCAATTCAGTTTTTCGGCGCAGGGGAGTGCACGGCTTGCAGGTTCGCGTCTTCTATCACGACAAGTGCTTCGATGGGGCATGCTCCGCATCGCTGTTCACGCGGTTCCATCGCGAGCGCATCGACCCCGGCGCGTCCTACACCTACCACGGCCTGGTTCACCGCGCCGGCGCACTCTTTGACGAAGGCGAGTTCACAGGCGACCAGAACGCTATCGTCGACTTCAAGTACTCGGCCTCGCCGCGCATCACATGGTGGTTCGATCACCATCTCTCTGCCTTCCTAACGCCCCAGGATCAGCAGAACTTCCTCGCATGCAAGCAGGATCCATCGTGCAGTGGCCGCAAATTCTTCGATCCCAAGTACACCTCGTGCACGAGCTTCATCGCGCACATAGCTTCTACCCAGTTTGGCTTCGACACCGCTCCCGTAGCCGACCTTATTCATTGGGCTGACATAGTGGACGGCGCTCTCTATGAGAGCCCCGAGTCCGCCGTGGAAATGGCTGCCCCCGCCATGAAGCTCACGCTCATCATCGAAGCTACACAGGATCCGACGTTCATCCCGCGGCTCATTCCTCTGCTTACCGAAATGCCGCTCGCCGAGATCCTCGCTCAGCCCTTTGTTGCCGAGCTGCTCCCTCCGCTGCTCGAGCGCCATCGCGAGGCCATTGAACTCATCCGTAACCGCGCCGAAGAACGCAACGGCACGATCTTTTTCGACATCACCGACCACCTGCTCGAAGGNNGTCGGCTCCAACCCGTGGACCAAGGCGGATCCGGCAAAGATGGTGAACCTGGCCGCGGTCTGCGAGCGCTACGGCGGCGGCGGACACGCCCGCGTCGGCGCCATCAGCTTCCCGCCCGACCGTGGGGAAGAGGCGCGCAAAGCCGCGGCCGAGATTGTGGCAGAGTTAAGGGCAACTAATCCCTTCGCGTAAAGTTTCACCAAACTCCGGAGTCCCCGGCCTCACAGCCCCAACTCCCCCGCCCGCTTCTTCATCGCTTCAATGCAGAACGCGATGTGCGCGTCCAGTTCGACGCCCAATTCCTCCGCACCCTGGATTACATCTGCACGGTTCACACCTCGCGCAAAGGCCTTGTCCTTCATCTTTTTGCGCACTCCGCCAACTTCAACATCCGCAATCGACTTGCTTGGCTTCACCAACGCGCAAGCCGTTAGAAAACCCGCCAGCTCATCACATGCAAACAGGGACTTTTCGAGATGCGTTACGCGCGACACGCCCGAATATTGCGCATGACCAAGGATCGCCGTCCTGAGTTCCACGGGCCAGCCGAGCCGCTCCAACTCCCGCACGCCGACGAACGGGTGCTCTTCCAGCGACGGGTGTCGCTCGTAGTCGAAGTCGTGCAGTAGCGCTGTGGTCGAGTAGAGATCCACCAGCGCCTCCCGCTCATTGCCAGCCAGCCCCATCCGGCCGGCTTCCGCCTCGCCCATTGCCACAACGCACGCTTCCACCGCCAGCGCATGCTTGCGCAGGCTCTCGCTCGCCGTCCACTCGGTAAGCAGTTGCCACGCTTGTGCGCGGCCGTGTGTTTTCGACTGGTCCATCATTTTTTCTCCCTGTTGCCGGATATGGTTCGTGCTTCTTTGGGTATTTCAGGGTATGATCAGGGAATCTTCTGTTTGACTCTAGTTTTCTACTTGACAATTATGGTTCACATCACCGAAAGTAACAACCAACGCGGTGCGAACAAGCACCCCGGAGGCCCTGCTCTGGCACTCCGCACACAGCCAATGGTTCTTACCCTGGCAAGCTCTGAAGCACGCGAAGTCGTCCGCTGCGATTTCTGCAGCTTGGTTCAATACCGGACGAGTAACTCCCTTTGCAGAAAATGCCGCAGACCCCTCGACGTTGAGGAGCCCGTAACTCTGGCTCCCCAACTTGTCGCCACCCAAGCCTCGCCAGCGTCGGCTGAGGCAGGATTGCAGGTCGCAGGACAGGTTCGCGAGATCCGGCGAGCCCGCCACCTAAGCCAGCGTCAGCTCGCCGGCCGGATGCAGGTGCCCAGGACATACATATCGAAGATCGAAAACGGCAAGGCCATCCCCACGCTGGGATCGCTTGAACGTCTCGCTCTGGCGCTTGGCGTCGACATCTCGCAACTGGTGCGCGATTCGCGCAGCGTCCGTGACGAGGAAGTAGCCGGCATCTTTGCCGATCCCTTCCTGGCCGAGATTGCCGGGCTTCTGCCCCATCTTGACTCACTGCACCGCACGCTTTTGTACGGTGCGGTCCGCGATGCAGCCATGGGCCGCCGCCGCACCGCCTGAGCTTTCGGGCGGTGGTTTTCAGCCCATTTTGAATCGGCGACGGTCGCGGGATTCCCGCAGCCGTGGCTGCCCAGCGCGATGGCGCTTTGAACCTCGGTTGCGGCGATTGCGGCACATGACCGCATGTGCTAGGGTCGAAGTGCTGCACCTTTGCTCTGGCNNGGCCGCAAGAGCAATAAAGAGGCGAGTCCTTTGTATCCATCTGGAACGCTGCGCATCGATGAGCTCAACGCGGAAGAGCGGGCCGTTTACGCGACGCTCAAGCCCGAGAGCCTTCCTGAGCATGTGGCCATCATCATGGATGGCAACGGTCGCTGGGCTGGCCATCGCTCTTTGAAACGCTTCCTCGGCCATCAGCAGGGCGCCAAGAGCGTCCAGTTGGTTACGGAGACAGCGTCGCGCATCGGCCTTCCGTGGCTCACTCTCTATGCATTTTCGCTTGAGAATAATCTCCGCCGTCCCCGCGCGGAGGTCAACTTCCTCATGCGCCTGCTCAAGAGCTACCTCGAGACCAACGTGCAGCGCATGATGGACAACAACGTCCGGATCCGCTATATCGGCCGCACCCACGAACTTCCGCCCGAAGTTCAGGACAAGATGGCCTGGGCTGCCGAGACCACCTCCCATAACTACGGCACCACTCTCACCCTGGCCCTCAATTACGGTGGCCGGACCGAGCTGGTGGATGCCTTCCGCGGCCTTGCTGCNNCTCTGGCCCGATTTCCGCGGCATTCACCTGCTTGAGGCCATAGCCAACTTCCAGCGTCGGGAGCGCCGATTCGGCGGCATTGGCGAGGGTTGTGGCGAGGTAGAGGAGAACCCAGAGCAGATCCAAATCGCCGCAAGTTAAGTCAGTTCAACGACAACCAGCCTGCGATCCTTCCCTTCGACCGGCCCACCCCAACCCCGGCAGTGTATTCTCACCCTTGGCATGAAACGCGTCCTTACGGCCCTCGTCCTCATCCCCATCGTCCTGGTTCTGGTGTTTCTGGGGCCCAAGGAAATCTTCGTCCTGGTCACGGCCACGGTGGCGGCGCTGGCTGCCTGGGAGTTTCTCGGTCTTGCCGATATAGCCGGTGCAAAGCCGTCTCGCATTCCAGTGCTACTCGCGATCGTTGCCCTCTTTGCGGGCAACTTCGAATATCCTGATCAGACCTCTGCCATCCTCGGCGTGCTCAGCCTGCTCCTGCTCGTCTACTGCACCTTTGCCTCGCCGGTTGATCGCGTGCTGGCTGATGCCACTTCCTCTGTCTTTTGCCTCTTCTACTGCGGCTTTACTCTGGTTGCGCTTTGCTCCCTCCGGGAACAGGCCAACGGCCCCTCCCTGGTCACGTTTGTCCTTTGCGTGGTCTGGGCCGGGGACATCGCCGCGCTTTACGTTGGGCGCACATTGGGACGTCACAAACTTGCTCCCAGCCTGAGCCCGAACAAGACATGGGAAGGGACCATCGGCTCTGTCGCCGGCAGTCTCATCGTTGCGGGTGGCCTGCTCGGCCTGGCCGCCTGGCTTGAAACATGGAACTCAGCCTGGCTCTCATTCCCAGACGAAACCTGGTACTGGATCGCGCTCGCCGCCCTCGTCAACATCGCGGCCCAGGTGGGCGATCTAGCGGAATCGGCACTCAAACGCTCGGTCGGCGTCAAAGACTCCGGCAACCTGCTGCCTGGCCATGGCGGGGTTCTCGACCGCATCGACGCCCTGCTCCTCGCGGCCCCGGTTCTGTGGTACGCCCACTTGATTCATCAGCGGTTTTAGAGCCGGTTCGCCACAGACGAGGGCGGCTCAAATAAACTAATGTCTTGACCGTGAAACGACTCGCCATCCTCGGTTCCACCGGTTCCATAGGGCAAAGCACGCTCTCGATCGTTGAGCAGTTCCCTAACCGCTACTCGGTCGCCGCTCTGGCTGCGGGCCGGAACCTTGAAGAGGCCTTTGCGCAAACCCTTCGCTGGCGTCCGCGCATTGTCTCGCTGGCCACCGAGGAGCTCGCCGGTCAACTCGCTGCTCGCCTCAAAACCGCCGGATTGCCCGAAATCGAGGTGGTCCACGGTTCTGCCGGAACCGTTGCCTGCTCTACCCACCCAGAGGCCGATTTTGTCGTTTCGGCCATTGTTGGCGTTGCCGGCCTCGAGGCTACACACGCCGCAATTCTTGCCGGCAAGCCGATTGGTCTGGCCAACAAAGAGTGCATGGTCGCTGCAGGCGAGATTCTCACCGCTGCCGCCCGCGAGCGCAACGTCCCCATTCTTCCCATCGATAGCGAACACAATGCGGTACACCAATGCATGCGCGTGGGGCAGCACGGTGAGGTGAAGACCATCTGGCTCACCGCTTCCGGCGGGCCCTTCCGACACCTGCCCCTCAATGAGTTCGCCTCGATCACACCCGAGCAGGCCCTCAAGCATCCTACCTGGGTCATGGGCAGGCGCATCACCATTGACTCGGCTACCATGCTCAACAAGGGCCTTGAGATCATCGAAGCTTGCCGCCTCTTCAACGTTCCGCCGTCGCAGGTCCGGGTCACCGTCCATCCGCAATCCACCGTTCATTCCCTGGTCGAGTTCGTCGACGGCTCAATCCTTGCGCAGATCTCGGTCACCGACATGCGACTCCCCATCCTCTACGCACTTGCGTATCCTGAGCGCCCGGCATCGACCCTCACATTTGATCTTGCCGCACTCCGCCACCTCGACTTTGAGCAGCCCGACTTTGAGCGATTCCCCTGCCTCCGCCTTGCTTACGAGGCCGCCGAAATGGGCGGCAACCACCCCATTGCACTCAATGCCGCTGACGAAGTGGCGGTAGAAGCATTCCTCGAAAGACGCATCCCCTTCACGGGCATCCCAAGTACAATTGAAAGAGTGCTGGCTTCGACCCCTGAGGGCCATCCCGCGACCATCGCGGAGGTGCTCGCGGCAGACCGCCAGGCGCGTCAATCAGCGCATGCGCTTTTGAGTTAGGTTCGCTTATTTGAGTTCGCTTGTGCAGCCCTGACAAGGGCCAGGCGGACCCGATCTGATTTGCCACTCACGAGTTCATCCTTCCCGAGTCTGAAGTTCCTGCGGCTGAGGCCGGAGTTCAAGACGCAGTTGCAAGGATCTACCAATCTATGTCAAACATTCACGAGATCGTCGTTGCCACCGTAGCGTTCTTTGTCCTTGTCGGCCTCATGGTTATTGTTCACGAGCTCGGCCACTTCACCGTTGCCAAGCTCTTGAAAGTCCGCGTAGAAGCCTTTTCCTTTGGTTTTGGGCCGCGCCTCTTCGGCTTCAAGTACGGTGAGACGGACTACAAAGTCTGCCTTCTTCCTCTGGGCGGATTCGTCAAGATGACCGGGGAGAATCCCGGGGAAGGCGAGCCCGTCGACGACCCCGCAGCCTTCTCGTCCCATCCCCGTTGGCAGCGCATGCTCATCGGCGTAGCCGGCCCTATCGCCAACTTCATCCTTGCCTTTGTGCTCATGGTGTTCTACTTCGTTGCCATTAACGAAGTCCCCAACATCAAGACAACGACTCTTGAGTGGGTCTCCCCGTCCTCGCTGGCCAGCCAGGCCGGACTGGCGCCAGGTGATGTNNATCGTTGTGAATCGCAACGGGCAGTCCGTGCAGTCGTCTCTTAGAATCCCGGCAGACATATCTTCGCGCGGCTACGACCTCAGCCCAATTGGCCTCTTTCTGCAGATTGTTCAGGATCCGATGCAGGTCGATCAGGTTGTTTCCGGGTCTCCCGCCGAGAAGGCTGGCCTGCGCACCGGCGACATTATCGTTGCTGTCGATGGTCACAACTTCCACACCGTTGATCCGATGCGGAACTACCTCCAGGCGGGCAAGGGCGATCCGGTCACGCTCACGATCAAGCGCAACGGCGCGCTAATTCCGCCCCTTGTCGCGCATCCTTCGCTTCAGGACTCGCAATATCAAATCGGCTTTGCCGAGGTCCTGCCCGCCGATCCACCGGCCCACGACAGACCTATGTCGCTGGTCAACGCGATGGCCGACTCAATGGACTTCTGCCGAGTCAACTCAACGCTCATCGTCGAGACAATCACGAAGATCTTTTCGCACCAGGTTTCGGTCAAGCAGCTCTCTGGCCCCGTCGGGATTGCCCGCATGGCGGGTCAGGCCGCTGAGATGCAGGGCTGGTTTCCCAAATTTGGCCTTGCCGCCGCAATCAGCCTGAATCTCGGCATCCTCAACCTGCTTCCGTTTCCAATCCTCGACGGCGGCATGATTCTCTTCCTGCTCATCGAGAGCGTTCTCCGCCACGACATCAACATGATGGTCAAGGAGCGCATCTATCAGGCCGCTTTTGTCCTGATCCTTGTGTTTTTCGCTTTCGTCATCTTCAACGACGTCACCAAGTTGCCGATCTTCACGCACCTGAAGCCGTAAAGAGCAGTTCGCAGTTCATAGTTCACAGTTCCCAGATGGTGCTGAGTTGCCCAGTTGACCTGAGTGCAACGAACAAATCGGTACATTGGGAAGAGTCGCCTGAAGACATAGGGGCTTTGAACTACGAACTGTGAACTACGAACTGTGAACTGACTTTCCATGCCCGTCACCACTCAAGTCCGCGTCCGCTACGCTGAAACCGACCAGATGGGCATCGTCTACTATGCNNGTCGAGCTTCTTCGCTCACTGGGCCTCGCCTACAGCCAACTCGAAACCGACCACGAGTGCATCCTGCCTGTGGTCGAAGCCACCTGCCGCTATCGCTCCCCAGCCCGTTACGACGATGAGATCATTATTGAAACCCGCCCCACGCTCCTGCGCGGCTCGGTCATCAAATTCGGCTATCGCATCCTGCGCAAAGCCCCCGGCCTCGACGCACCTGTGCTGTTGGCCGAGGGCGAAACCGTGCACGTCGTCTGCGACGATCAGCTCAATCGCAAGCCTCTGCCCGAAGAGCATGCGTCCGCGCTACGCTCAATGATGTTGGAATAGCTGGAAGGTCATTTTGCGGTGGAGGCGACCATCGTGGACGCCTGACCCTAGCCAAGCACAACCGCGAGCGTAAAACCGTCATACCCCTTCACTCCGACGGTCTGCAACACCGTGGCGCTGAGGCGCGGCTCAGCTGCGACCATCTCTGTAAACATCCGAACTCCCTGAATATGGGGGTCCTTGCTTTTCTCGTCGATCACCTTGCCCTGCCGCACCACGTTGTCGGCCACAAGCACCGTGCCTGGTCGCGACAGCTTNNTCCAACTTAGGCAACGTTTCAATCGCCGGCCCCACCAGAATCTCCACCCGGTCGGCCACGCCGGCCTTCTCCAGGTTCCGTCGTGCCACGCGCGCATGGTGGGGATCGAGTTCCAGCGTTATCACGCGCCCACCGGCGGGGAGCGCCCGCGCCATCCAGATGGTGCTGTACCCGCCCAGTGTGCCAATCTCAAGCACCCGTCGTGCCCCGGTGGCCCGCACCAGAAATTCGAGGAATTTGCCCTGTAGGGGAGTCACATCGATCTGTGGCAGCCCGGCCAGTTCATTGGCTTTTATTGCGGCATCCAGCGCATGGTCACCAGGCGCTAGCAAGGCACCGAAGTATCGGTCGACCTTGGTCCATACGGCCTGTCCGGGATTCTTCATCAGAGGTAACTACTTGTGGCGCGCCACCACAAAGTCGGGGAGCCATAGCAGAGCGCGCTTGAACTCCGAGTCAGGCAGCGGTGCGAGAGCCTTCATGGACTGCTTGGCATAGCGTTCNNCGGCTCACGTTCTCGAAGCTGCGATCGTCCAGCACCCGCTGAATCGTCTGCCGGTCCGAAGCCGTTCCATGATCGATCGAGTGGATCACCGCCAACGTCGCCTTGCCTTCGCGCAGGTCGCTGGCCACTGGCTTGCCCAGCTCTTCCTCGGTCGCCGTCAGGTCCAGCACGTCGTCCACAATCTGGAAGGCCAGCCCAACTGTGCGTCCATACGCCGCAAGACCCGTCTCCTGCGCCTCTGTCGCCCCCGCAAGCACCGCGCCCAGCCGCATTGAAACCGCGAACAGGCAGGCCGTCTTGCGGAAGATCAGGTCGTAGTACTCGGCTTCGCTGACTGCCTTGCCGAGCTTTTGAATCTGCAGCAGCTC
>PMXB01000063.1 GCA_003165935.1 Acidobacteriaceae bacterium
TAGCACCACTTCCAGTCTTCGCCTTTTTCGGCGGATTGGATGAGGGGGTGCTGGGTCTGGTGGAAGTGGGCGCGGGCGTGGCGATTGGGGGATGAGTCGCAGCAGCCGACGTGGCCGCATTCAAGGCACATGCGGAGGTGAACCCACTTGCCGCCGGTTTTGAGGCAATCTTCGCAGCCCTTGGAGCTGGGCTTCACTTTTTTGAGGTGGTCGGCGATGTGGGTACAGGTTGCGGGCATGGGTGGCCTCCGGGGGAATGGGGAAGTGCTGGTAGGAAGATGATTGGCGTAGGGATGGGGATGCAGAGTTAATTGGGACGAGCTTTGGCGAAATTTCAGCGAGAAGCATTCCTCAGGGCAACCATTATTCCAAGCAGGCTTTACTCGGTCCAGGCTTTGGAGCGTTCGACGGCGCGTTGCCATTCGGCACGTCGGGTGGCGCGGATCTGCGGGTCCATATTTGGAGTGAATCGGACATCGCCCTGGCGCTTGGCGGCTAAGTCATCGGGGCTAGCCCAGAAGGCTGTAGCTAACCCTGCCAGATAGGCAGCACCCAGGGCAGTGGTCTCTGTCACGAGAGGGCGGACGACTGGGACGCCAAGGATGTCGGCCTGGAACTGCATGAGCAGGTTGTTGACGGCAGCGCCGCCATCGACGCGGAGTGCGTCGAGCGGGACGGACTCGGCCTGGACTGCTTCAAGGACGTCGGCAACCTGGAAGGCGATGGCCTCAAGGGCGGCGCGGGCGATGTGGCCGGGGGTGGTGCCGCGGCGCAGGCCGATGATCATGCCGCTGGCGTGGGGGTCCCAGTGAGGAGCGCCGAGGCCAACAAAGGCGGGGACGAAGACGACTCCGCCGGTATCAGGGACGCTGGCGGCGAGGGCCTCGACGTCGGCTGAGGAGCCGATGAGCTTGAGGTTGTCGCGAAGCCATTGGACGACTGCGCCGCCGATGAAGATGCTGCCTTCGAATGCGTACTCGAGGCGCTGATGGGCGCTGGCGGCGACGGTGGTGATGAGGCGATTGCAAGAGCGGGCGAAGCTGGCACCGATGTTTTGGAGGAGAAAGCAGCCGGTGCCGTAGGTGTTCTTGGCCTGGCCTGCATTCCAGCAGAGCTGGCCGAAGAGCGCGGCTTGCTGGTCGCCGGCGATGCCGGCAATTTGAGCGCCACCGAGGCCGAGGGTGGTGGTGACTTCGCCGACCTTCTGGCTGGACCAGACGACTTCAGGGAGGACGCTGGCGGGGATGTTGAAAATGCGGAGGAGTTCGGGGTC
Organism: Acidobacteriaceae bacterium; assembly: GCA_003165935.1. Lineage (GTDB taxonomy): Bacteria > Acidobacteriota > Terriglobia > Terriglobales > Acidobacteriaceae > Telmatobacter. Next base: position 1,274 of record PMXB01000063.1, read on the forward strand.
CCATTCGCCCTTGACAATGTTGTAGAGCAGGGTGCGGGAGGCGTTGGTTACGTCGGTGACGTGGCGATGGCCGCTGGTGAGGTGCCAGATGAGCCAGGTGTCGATGGTGCCGAAGGCCAGCTCGCCCTTGTCTGCGCGGGCGCGACCGCCGGGGACGTTGTCGAGAATCCAGGCGACCTTGGTCGCGGAGAAGTAGGGGTCGAGGACGAGGCCGGTTCGGTTGGAGACGTCGTCGGCGACGCCGGACTGCTGGAGCTCTGCGCATTTGGCGGCGGTTCGGCGGTCTTGCCAGACGATGGCGGGGTGGATGGGCTTGCCGGTGGCGCGGTCCCACACGACTACAGTTTCGCGCTGGTTGGTGATGCCGATGGCGGCGAGATCGCGGGGGCGCGCGCCCGCCTTGGTGAGGACTTCGACGGCGCAACTGAACTGAGAGGTGAGGATCTCGTTAGCGTCGTGCTCGACCCAGCCGGCCTGGGGATAGAACTGCTGGAATTCGTGCTGGGCAACGGCGACGATNNGGGGGATGGGGGGCAAGGCGAGACGAGCTCCTCGCTCGACTGGAGTCGCGCGATCTGGCTGAGCCGACCCCTTTGACTCGCCGCGACCGCGCTAGTATATTGGCTCCAAGCGATTTCCATCCTGCCGGAATCCGTTTCATCGCCTGCACGTTTTTGAATAGGCGTGTTGTCGGTGTGTTGGGTACCTCGGAAGAGCCAAGGACAAAGAACCAATGGTGAGGGCCGATCGAACGCCGGTGGGGATCGCAACGAGGCAGAAGCTGATTTTATCTGGCTTGTATCTTTCGAAATACGATTCTCTCGGCGTGAGGAAACTGGGATTCGATAGCTTCATTGAAGCCTTTAATGTGATCGGGTATGCATTGGGCTCTCGGCCTGCTTCGATAAAGAACTATCGAGACGAATTTGATCCGCTTTTCCCGAATAATCCCCGGAAGGGATGGCATAAGAGGCCTACACGCCAGTATTGCCGTGCCGTCTTCGAGCAATATAAGGACCTCGACTTCGAGTCCTTCACTTTATTGGTCAGGTCGTTCTTCAGTTTCGACGAAAACGCGTGGGGCACGGCTCTGCCAGTCGAAGAGGGTGGCCAGGGAACGACCACCTTCGCGCAGCGGCTGATTACCGGCCTTGCTGCCGAGCAATACTTTGAGCGATTCTGCGGGGATCTGGCCGAGTTTAGAGGGTGTCTCGTGGAGAATACTACGCGTCACGGATGCGGATACGACTTTCGCCTTCGCAGAGAGCAAGACCAGAAGGACTTCCTAGCCGTGGAGGTGAAGGGGTTGAGAGAGCAGACCGGAAGCCTGTCGATGACGCCAAAAGAGTACGATGTCGCTTCCACGCTGAAGGATCGATTCTTTCTCTTTGTTGTGAAGAACTTTCGCGAGGTGCCCTCACACGAGATCTTCCAGAATCCGCTATTTTGCAATCTTCATTTCAGAAAGGTCGAGAGGGTGGTCGTCCAGATCTCTTGGCTTACAACCGTGTAGCTATCGCAAGGGGGAAACGGACCATGATTAATGAGGCCACAGGCGTTCCGCTGCAAGCGCAGTACGGAATTGTCGGGACTGAAATGCGAATCGGAGATATCGAACGAATCTGCCAAGAGTGCAGCGAGAGAGAACGGCCGCCAGAGGTCTTCCTCATGTCAAGTAAATCGATGCGCAACGCGCTACTAGCCGTGAAGGTTCAGTTTCTGGAGGATGGTCAATTGCTAGGATGCCCGGGGTTGCCCTTGGTAGGAGCGGAATTTGATCCGGACTGGGGGTTCGCCCGCGCAGAAATCGAGCTGCGCGACTTGCAGCCCGCTGAATTCCGCGTGCCGAAGGGACATCCCGACACATTCACGAGCGGCGATATTTGGGGATATCGTTTTTGCCCAATAGGTAGCTACGAAATCACGGACGCGATAAGGGAGCTGGCTCGGATACGTGCTGAATTGGCAAAGCCGAGAAGCAAGCCCAACGGAGAACCTGGCGTCGAGGTCACGTTGACGGAGCTCTAGAATTCGGCTGACTGCAAGCGGGAGAGAAACGCTGAGAGGGACCGAGAGCACCTTAGAAAACTTCGCAAAGGCGGATGGAAGGTTCTCGTTCTTTGGGAATGTTGGACCCGCAGACCGAGCTCTCTCCAGACAAAAATAGCTGCCTTTCTCGAATAAGGGACTAGCCAACTCCAGTCGCTGATTCGTTCGGTAGTCACCGCACTTTTCCGGCGGCGGGTTCGAGGAG
>PMXB01000259.1 GCA_003165935.1 Acidobacteriaceae bacterium
TTTACATTTTGGACGAGCCGACGACGGGGCTGCATTTTGACGATGTGTCGAAGCTGCTGACGGCGTTCAGGAAATTGATCGATGGCGGCGGGTCGCTGATCGTGATCGAACACAATCTGGACGTGATCAAGTGCGCGGACTGGGTGATCGATATGGGGCCGGAAGGTGGATCGGGGGGCGGGAAGATTGTGGCGGAGGGAACGCCGGAGGATGTGGCGGGGAACTTGCTGTCGCATACGGGGAAGTGGCTGGGGCGGGTGCTGTAGCGGGGGCAGCTATTTGGGATCGGGTTCGTCGCGGCCTTCAAATTGAGCGAGAAGGTCATCCGGTAGGGGCGCGTCGAAATCGTCCGCGATCCAGCCTTTGCCTTCGAGCAGACCAAAGCGGATTTGGCGCTTCTCGCCGTCCACGTATGCGCCGAGTTTCGCGAACGATTCGATCAGTTCGTGGGTGAGTTGTGGAAGCTCACCGCGAGCAATGCTTGCAGGGGTTAGCAGCTCGAAGATTTGGGCAATGTCGCATAAATCCTGGTGATACCAAATCTCGTATGACCAAAATCGGTGTAGGTCGGCGGCAGCATTCCATGGATTGCGCATCCCGGCTATGACTTCACGGGCGATCTGCCGCGTAGTTTGATGCTTGGCGTCGAGATCAGACTTAGGGAACTCTACGCCAAGTTCGCGAAACATCTTTTTCACGAGGGGTTCGACATCCTCAATGGAACGGACACGCATCTCACCAGCGAGTCTCCGCATTGAGGGGGTATCGAGGCCCGATTCAAGAAGGTCGGCGGCGATGGCGGGAGTCTGTTCTGGGCGAATGTAACCCGCGACCCATCTTGCGGCGAGGTGCTCAGGCTCGGTGAATACCTTTGGCCGCGGCACTTCCGGAAACTGGTCCGAGTAAGAGATGGGCGGAGAATAGAATGCCTTCTGGTAGTCGGTCAGAGATTCGCAGGGCGGCACGGAGAAGAGCGTTGTCAACTCCGGGGGCTGGCTTGGGCTGAAGACGGATTTGAGTTGCTTCCAGATCGTGCGTTCTCCTACTTGCTCTCTTGCATCTGGCGCCGTGTCAGTGTTGTCAGACTTCGATAACCAAGTCAGTGTACTTGCCGAGTTGCGAATCAGTCGTAATGAACCGGAGCGGTTCGCAAATGGCTTGCGCGATAAGCAAGCGATCGAAAGGGTCGGCGTGGATTAGAGGAAGATCCATCACCGCTGCGGCGTGGCGAAAGCTTACCGGAAGCTCGATAAAGTCGTTCCCTTCGATGAGCCGGATGAGGTCTGCTGGAACGGCTTCGATCTTCTTTTGGCGCGCCTTAATGGAGATCTCCCAGAGGGATACCGCGGAGACGAAGACTTGACCAGCACTCTGAACCAGCCTTATGGCGTGAGGTGACAGGCGGTCGTTCTCGTAAAACCAGCGATAGAGGACGTTGGTGTCGAGAAGAATTCTCACTCGCGACCTTCAAACAGCGCAAGGAGGTCGTCGGGGAGTGGCGCGTCAAAGTCATCCGCAATCCAACCTTTGCCCTTCAATGCACCGAAACCAGCCATCCTCTTTTCGTTGGTGGGTGCCGTCAGCCGAGCGACGGGCTTGCCGTTGCGGGCGATGATAATGTCCTGGCCGGAGGCGGCGAGGTCGACGAGTTTGGAGAGCTGGGTCTTTGCTTCGTAGATATTGAAAGTCTGCTTTACAGGTATAGAGGTGGCCATTTCGAAGCTCCTTGACTTGACCAGGTCTAGTCTAGCATGATCTCGGGCAATGTATCGAGAGTTCAGGAGGTCATCTCGGGTGGGTAGAGCGGCGGGATGGGCGGAGTATCCATTTGCCAGCGGGTATGGGGATTGGGTAGAACATTGGAGACGCTAAGCAAGGTGAATTTCTATGCCGAGACGTAAACGTTTACGTTAGCGATGATTCAGGAATATGCGGGAGCGAGTGAGTTGGGGCTTGCAGGCTGGCGTGGTTGGACGGGGTAGCGAAATTCGGAAGAGGCGAGGGACTTTGAGCATATCGACAGGAGTGGCGGGATCGGACAGGAAGTCGCAGCACGATGAGGAAATGAATGCACCGCTGATTCCGCATGGGCGGCTGCTGCCATTCATGGTGGTGACGGCGCTTTTCTTTTTGTGGGCGATTCCGAACAATCTGAACGACATATTGATTCGGCAGTTCATGAAGTCGTTCAACATTGACCGATCTGGTGCAGCTGGAATCCAGATCTGGTTTTATCTTGGATACTTTTTGCTGGCGATTCCGGCTGGGCAACTGATGCGCAAGTTTGGCTACAAGGTGGGGATCATAACGGGGCTGGGGCTGCTGGGGACGGGTTGCCTGCTGTTCTATCCGGCGGCGCAGGCTAACCTCTATGTCTTTTTTCTTGCGGCGCTGTTTGTGATCGCTAGCGGTTTGTCATTTTTGGAGACCGCGGCGAATCCGTTTATCGCGCAGGTGGGGCCAACGGGCTCAAGCGAGCGGAGGTTGAATTTTTCGCAAGCATTCAATCCACTGGGGTCGATTACAGGCGTACTGATCGGGACGGTGTTTATCTTCTCCGGCGTACAGCATACGGATGCGGAAGTGGCGTCGATGCAGGCGGCAGGAACCTATCAAGCGTACTTGCATGCAGAGACCTTGCGGGTGGTTGGCCCTTACGTGGTGCTGGGGTGCATCGCTCTGTTGCTGGCATTTCTGGTGATCCTTACCAAGTTTCCGCCAGTGGGCGCGGAGGATACATCGCGTGAGGATGCGGGTCCGGCAAAGCATGTGAGCTTGTTGCAGAAGCACTTTGTGCTGGCAGTCCTGGCGCAGTTCTTGTATGTAGGGGCGCAGGTAGGCACGTGGAGCTACTTCATTCAGTATGTGGAGTCGGCGACGGGGCTGGGCGACAAGGCAGCGGGATACATGCTGACCGGGACGCTGGCAGCATTTGCGGTGGGGCGGTTCAGCTCTTCGTGGCTGATGAAGCACTTTGACGCGCGGAACATGCTGGGGGTGTACGCGGCGATTAACGTGGTGCTGGGGCTGATTGCGGTGACGCGGCCAGGCTGGGTGGGCATGTGGTGCCTGCTGACTACGAGCCTGTTCATGTCGATCATGTTCCCGACGATTTTTGCGCTGGGGCTGAAGGGGATGGGCGACAAGACGAAGACGGCGGGGTCGCTGCTGGTGATGGCGATTCTGGGCGGAGCGTTGATTCCGAAGTTGATGGGTATTCTGCCGTTGCTGGAGGGGTACCTCGTGCCGGTAGTGTGCTTCGCCGGGGTGGCGCTGTATGCGTGGTTTGGGGGAGAAGTGGAAGGGCAGCAAGTCAGCTAGTCAGCGAGTTAGCGGGCTAGCGAGTGTCGACTTCGGCGGTTTTGCAGGGAGCAGACTCGTGGATTCTGGGCTAGCCTGCGCTGGGTCTTCGACGCCGTTGGCGGATCCAAGCCGACAAAGGAAACGAAAACATCAAGCTCCAAAAGGCGAAGCCATAAATCCAAGCAGCTGACATCTCATCGCCGACTCGTTCTGACTCGGACAAACCGAACCGCATGCCAATGCTGATCCCGAGTGAGATCAAAACAAGAACGACGCTCAGAATAAGGTCGAATAGGCGCATTCGGCGGCGCAGTAGAAGGCCATCAATTCCGCGTCCCGCGAAGAACCAGGCTGGAATCGCAAACAGGGGAAGAATCAGCGCGCGCCAAAGAAAGGGGCCCAGAGAATCCGGATATCCGCGGGCGTGGTGGACTACAAGTTGCGATGCAAGTGCGGCGAGGAGTTGTCCCGGAGCGTTGAGCAGAGCGATCGTGTCCTGTTCCCGCAAGGCGGTCATTTCAATTGCCGACCGAACCATCCGTTCCCTCGGAAGGATCATTTGGAACGTTCCGGCCGTTAGCAGGAGGCGGTCGCCGGTCCCGATGGCCGCTTTCCATCGCAAGTAAAGGCGGGTGGCCGGAACCAGAACGATCGCTGCGGAAAGCAGCACCGCGAACAGGGGAAGCCAAAGGGAGAGCGCAAGTTGAAGGGGCGGCTTGTTCGTGTTCTCGGACTTGAAGGATTCACTCATGGTTCGTTGCTGTGCCTACTCGGCGACGACGGGGTTGGTGAT
>PMXB01000153.1 GCA_003165935.1 Acidobacteriaceae bacterium
TTAGGCTTCCAACTTGTCCCCATCCCCGCATGAGTATCCCGTTCATTAGGAGCGAAGTTTGGCTCGCTTTTTGAGCCAAACGAAGTCGAAGGATCTGCGGTTGCTTTTGATCGTTCTTGCTTTTTAACATGGCCCGACTTCAGTTCGGCCGCACGCTTCCTCTTCAGCAACACATCAGTCAGGGCACGACTTCAGTCGTGCCGCCAGGAATACAAAAACGTTCGCGGGCTTCAGCCCCTGCAATCCTTCACGGGCCTCAAAGAACCCAATCGCGCCGCCCGATAGTCCGATTTGCTTCAACTCGCGTTTGGTGTTTGAATCAAAGTATTGAAACAGGGGTGCTCCGCGAGCGCGGGGCTGAGAAATACCCTAGAACNNGATAATACCGGCGTGGGAAGTTTCCGAGGCCTTTCAGGTCTTCTCCCCCGAAATTCAGTCTGCGCGCCCCTTGTTTCAGCGTTGTCCTAAACAAGGGATTCTCATGCCTTTCACCGCTCGCATCTTCGCCCACCGCGCACTGCTCGTCTGCTGCTTTGCTCTTCCTGCGTTGTCCTTCGCGCAGTCCACGGCAACCACTACGGCTACGCAGCAGACGAACGTCACACCCCCGGTCCAGCCCGTCACCACCACCGTCATAGTCCACGGCAAAGCCAACGATGACTATCTGCCCGACACGGTTACCGTCGGCACGCTCGACGGAGCTCCGCTTAACGAAACACCGCTCTCCGCCACCGTCGTCACCCACGACCTCCTCCTCGATCAGGGTGCGCGCCTGCTCTCTGACATCGTCAAGAACGANNCTCCAGATCAACGGCATGACCATCGCCGGCGAGCAGGACGTCCCCCTCGAAAACAAGGAGCGCGTCGAGCTCCTCAAGGGCATTGCCGGCCTCGAGAGCGGCGTCGCCTCCGCCGGCGGCCTCATCAACTACGTCACCAAACAGCCTGCTGCAGTCAAGGCTCTTGAACTAGCCACCGATCACCGCGGCTCCGCATACGGCGCAGTCGATCTCGGTGCGCTCTTCGGCGCGCAAAAGCAGTTCGGCCTTCGCTCCAATCTGGGCGGCGAGCGAATCGCCACCTACGTCAACGGCGCAAACGGCTGGCGAACTGTCGGCACCGCGTCTGCCGACTGGAAGATGAGCCCCAAAGCCATCCTCAAGGGCGACTTCGAATTCCAGCACAAAGTCGAGCGCAGCGTTTGCGGCTACCAGTTGCTCGGCGGCACGACCGTCCCCGACATCACCCAAATCTCGCCCTCAACCATGCTTGGCGAGCAGACCTGGGAGAAGCCCAACACCTTCGACACCCTCAACTCCGGTGCTCGCCTTGACTACGACATCTCCACCGTCTGGCACGCCTTTGCCGCGGCCAGCTTCAGCCGATCGCTAATCGACGATAACGTCGTCTACGCCTACGGCTGCTATTACCAAGCTCTTTGTGATGCCAACGGCGGCCCTGCGCCCTCTTACTTCTTCGCCCCCGACGGCGGCTACGACATCTACGACTATCGCGATCCTGGTGAACTCCGTATCGACGCGCAGGCCGAAGCGCTCCTCACCGGCCACATCAAGACAGGCCCGTTCTCTCAGGATCTGGCCGCTGGCGTCGAGCTCTTCCGCCGCGGCGTGCAGCAGCCCGGCTACTACACCGCCGACAATCCCTACGATCCCAATGGCGTCTTTCAGGATGGCGCCGTCTACACTTACGTTGGCTCCGACAACATCTACCAGCCCATCGCTCCCGTCGATCTCTCGGCCGCTGAAGATCCCCACCAGTCCGCCGGCCCCCTTCGTCTCTGGCAAGACGATCACCAGTCCGCCGCCATCCTCCAGGACCGTGTCCACATTCCCGGCCACATCCAGCTCGTCGCCGCCGGTCGCTACGATTGGCTTCGTGACCACAACTACTCGCTCGCTGCCACCGATCCCAGCCAAGCGCCCATCCTCACCGACAAGCCCGTCTGGCTCCCGCAGTACGCCGTTCTCTTCAATCCGGCTACCTCGCTCACTCTCTACGCCAACTACGGTGTCCTGCTTTCGCTCGGCCCACAAGGTCCCTTCTGGACCGACAACGGCAGCCAGTTTCTCTCTTCATTTCTCACCCGCCAGTCGGAGATCGGCGCAAAGTTCCTTCCCAACCAGCGCCTCCTCATCTCCACTGCGCTCTTCCACATGCGCGCACCGTTCTTCTATCCCCGCGTCATTCAGCAGCCCGACAGGTTCTGCCAGCTAAACTCTGCCACGGGCGCAACAGTCCAACCCGGCGATCTGTGCTTCGAGCAGCAGGGTCACGAGACCCACGACGGCGTCGAGCTCAACGCCGAAGGGAAGGCCGCCAGTTGGCTCCGTCTTACCGCGTCCGCCGCTGCCATCCGCGCCGTATCCACCGACACTCTCACCCCTGCATTCGACACCAAGCAGGTCCTGAACGTTCCTCATCTCCGCGCAACCGCCTTCGCCGATGTAGCCCTGCCTCATCTCCCCGGCCTCCACCTGATGCCCGGCTGGAGCTTTACCGGCCGCAAAGAAGCCACGCGCGACGATACCGTAAGCGTTCCCGGCTACAACCTCTTCAATCTCGGTGCGCGATACACCCCCGGCGGCGAGCAAGGCCGCATCACCTTCCGCATCTATGCTGACAACATCACCGACAAGCGCTACTGGAAAGACACCGGCGCCAGCTACGGAGACACCTTCATCCACCTCGGCGCGCCCACCACGGTCCGGCTCTCAGCCCACTACACGTTCTAAACTCAAATGAACATGTGGATGATCCATCTATGAGCGCAACAGCGGCACGAGCACACGGAATCGATGGCACCTTGGTCAAGCCTGACTGGGCCCCCCTCACCCTCGACGAGGTGCGCCCCATCCTCGCGCGCTTTCCCCACGACATCGCGCCCATTCGCATCCTCGCCGTCAGCCCGCGGCCGTTCTCCGCGGCCAGCGTTGTTGCCACGCGCCACGGCCGCGTCTTCGTCAAGCGTCATGCCCGCTCGGTCCGCGATCGTGAGGGTTTGCTCGAAGAGCATCGTTTCCTGGCCTTCCTCATTGCAAACGGAGCGGCAGTTCCCCGCGTTCTCGCCAATCAAGACGGTGAAACCGCCATCGAGCTCGGCGAGTGGACCTATGAAGTCCATCAGGTCCCCCTCGGCGACGACCTGTATCGCGAGGCGCTCTCCTGGACTCCCTTCCTCAACCCCTCCCACGCCCGTGCCGCCGGTGTCGCCCTCGCTCAGCTTCATCTCGCCGCGCGGGATTACTCAGCTCCGAGTCGTCTCAATCGCCCCCTCGTCGCCGGCTTCACCATCTTCGCCGCCGACAACCCTGTTTCCGCGCTCACCCGATACATCGCCGCTCGCCCAGCCCTCGCCGCCTACCCTGCAGCCGAGGAACACGCCCAACATGCCATCGCCCTGCTCGAGCCCCTCCATCGGGAGCTGCGCCCCCATCTGCGCGCAATCCCGCCGCTGTGGACGCACAACGATCTCCACGCCTCCAACATCCTCTGGTCCAGCGAGGCCGAACCCCGCGCTGCGGCAATCATCGACTTCGGCCTCGCCGACCGCACCAACGCAGTCCACGACCTCGCCCAGGCCATCGAGCGCAACATCGTCGACTGGCTTGCCCTCACTCCCGGCTCCACGCTCGATCGCCTTCACCCCGCCGTCCTTAATGTCGACCTGCCCGCGCTCCACGCTCTTCTCGAGGGCTACGAGTCCATCCGCCCTCTCACCGATTCTGAAGCCGCGGCGCTCACGCCCATGACCGCCCTCTGCCACGCCGAGTTCGCCCTAAGCGAAGCCGACTACTTTCTCGGCGTCCTTCACTCTGANNCATTCCGAATCCGGCTCGGCTCTGCTCGCGGCACTTCGCCGATGGGAGTTCGCCCGCAAAGGCATCTCCGCCAAGGTCCGCTCCGTCAATCAGGTCTATCCCGGTGGACTCCGACCTCGATGACTTTCGCATCCATCGGACCCTGGCTAATCGCCCACCGGGTCGAGTTGGCCGGATTCCTCACCACCTGGATCGGCATCTGGCTCACCACCAAACGCCTGCTCATCTGCTGGCCCGTCGTTCTCGCCGCCGACATCTTTTATCTCGTCGTCTTCTACCAGACGCGCCTCTACTCTGACGCACTCCTCCAGGTCTTCTTCATCGCCTTTACGCTCTACGGTTGGTGGAACTGGTGGCGCGGCCTTCAAATAGAAGGTGCCGTGAGCGTCGTCCCGCTCGGCCGTCGCGGCTGGCTCATCGGTCTGCTAGCCGGAGCCATCGGCGCATGGTTGCTCGGTTCACTCATGGTGCGCCTCGGCGCAGCCCTGCCCCACCTTGACGCAGCTCTTACCAGCTACAGCCTCGTCGCTTCTTGGTGGCAGGCGCGCAAGCACACCGCCAACTGGATTCTCTGGATCGCCATCGATGGCGTCTACATCGGCGAGTATGCATACAAAAGTCTCTGGCTCACAGCCGCCCTCTCCGTTGGCCTCGTCGTCCTCGCCGTCCTTGGTCTGCGGGACTGGCAGCGCGCCGCCGCCGCTCAGACCCCGGCCTGAACCACGTTCCTCATCGGCTCACCCGCCATGTAGCGCCGCAGTTCGCCCTCCGCCACCTTCACCGCCCGCACCGCAAACATCGGGCTCGACCCGCCCACATGCGGCGTGATCAGCAGGTTCGGGCAACTCCATAGCGGGTGTCCATCCGGCAACGGCTCTGGGTCCGTAACGTCCACAGCTGCTCGAATCCGCCCCGCAATCAGCGCCGCCACCAGCGCATCCGTGTCTACAATCGGCCCCCGCGCTGCGTTCACCAGCAGCGTCCCCTGCTGCATCAGCTCCATCTGCCGCGCCCCAATCAGATGGCGCGACTCCGCCGTGCTAGGCAAAATCAGAATCACCACCTGCGCCTTCAGAAGCAACGCGTCCAGCTCGCTCACTTCATGCACTGTCGGCTCGGTTCGCGCGCTCCGCGCCACGCGAATCAGCTCCACGTTGAATGGGCTCAGCATCCGCTCGATCTCTTTGCCGATCGACCCGTAGCCCACCAGCAAAACCGTCTTCCCCGTCAGCTCCTCTCGCATCACCGGCGGATACAGCGGGCGCTTGTCTCCCGTCACCGCCGTGTAATGCGCACTCATCCTGAACCGCTGCTTCCACTCACCAGCGCGCTGAATCTCAAGGTACTGCGGAAAGTAATTCAGCATCGCCAGAATCGCGCCGATCGTCCACTCCGCCGTCGCAATGTTGTGCGCTCCGCTCGCGTTCGAGATCGTCACATGCGGCCCCACCGCTGCCGGAATCCACTCCGTCCCCGCCATCAGCGAAAGCACCAGCTTCATTCCATGCAGCCGTGGCCTCGCCTGAATCGCCTTATTCGAATACGGATCGGGAATCCACACATCGATCGCCACGTCGTGATCCAGCGTTTCCGCAATCGGAATCAGCTCAATCCCCTCGGGATAATCCTTGAACAGCTCGATGGGCAGAACCGCCGGGTAACCTACACGCAGCATCGCCTTCTCCATCGTGTACCTGTCCGCTCTAAGAAATCCCCGCGCAAGCCCGGCAAGTGTCAGGGCACGACTTTAGTCGTGCCGATAAACGCCCAAAAATATGCGGGCTTTAGCCCGTGCAAAATTGGGAGCATCGTAAACAACACTGGTGCACAGTATCCAACTTGCTTCATGTTAAATCCCTGCCCGCTCCCATCTTCCTCCTGCTACTCTGGTTCCCTACGGCCCCGCATGGCCGTGCTTCCGGTCACCGCCCGTTCCGTCCCGGCCGGCTCATGCTGAAAGCAGCAGTCTCCTCCTCAAATCGACGGACTGGATGCACGATGCGCTTGAAAACGCACAAAACCTGGTCGCAGCAACAGCTCGCTCTCCGCCTCCATATTCATCCTGAGCAGCAGGCTGGCATCTTCAACTGGGAGCGCAGGCGTCTCTTTGTCCACGCCGCCAAAACCGCTCTGGCCGCCACGCTATGCTGGGCGCTTGCCCGCGCCCTCGGACTCCACGACGGCTATTGGGGCTCCATCAGCGCCATAATCGTTCTCCAGTCCAACGTCGGATCCACGGTCAATGCTTCGCGCGATCGCATCTTCGGCACAATCATCGGCGCCATTCTCGGCTTCTCGTTCTCGCTCTTCGGCGTGCTTCCGTGGAACTACATTTTGGCCGTCCTCGCAGCCGTCCTTATCTGCGGCCTGCTCGGACTGCGCAGCAGCTCGCGCCTCGCCGGCGTCACCATCACCATCGTCATGCTTGTGCAGAGTTCCGGTTCGCGTTGGGGCCTCGCATTCGATCGCGTCGCCGAGGTCATGCTTGGCATCGTCGTTGCGCTCGCTGTCACCACTCTCGTCCTGCCCGACCGCGCACGACTCCATCTCCGCGATGGCCTCGCCCAGCAGTTCCTTGTCCTGGGCTCATTCTTCGAGACCATCCTCACCGGGTTCCACGGTGCCCCCGCCTCCAACCTCCGCGCCGCCCGCGAAGACGCGCTTGCCATGCTTCGCACCAACAACCAGCTACTCGATGCGGCGCGCCTTGAGCCCTCCGGCGGTCCCGGATGGCGCGAAGGCCTCAGCATGCTCTCGCAGTTCGGCCGCTCACTCTATGACGCCCTGGTTGCTCTCGAGCTGGCAGTGCAGGGAAGTGGCGACGATCAAGGCGGCTTCGCCCTCCGTCTCGATCCGGCGCTCGGGCAACTGGCCACCGACATCCGCACCGGCTTCCATCACGTCGCCAAATGTATTCACGAGTGGCGCTTCAACGTGCCGCCCCCGAACATGAACCTCGAAGACGATATCGCTCAGCTCGAGGCGCGCATGGACGCCGTCCGCCATACCGGCATCAGCTTCTCACAGGCTGAAATACTCCGCGCATACGCTGTCCAACTCCACCTCAAGCAGATCGCCCGCCTGCTCCGCGCCTCACGCGTTGAAACCAGCCACGCCGTCGGCGAAGCCCTCCGCGCCGAAGAATCCCCCACAGTCCTCGGCCTTTGACAGGTTAATGAACACTGTCGTCAGGTAGATCTTGTGTCAGGGCACGACTTTAGTCGTGCCGAAACAACACCCAATAAAATCGGGGGCTTTACAGCTTCCTGATAAACTCAACCGAGCGGTTTTGTAACAACGGCACGGCTTTAGCCGGGCCAATAAAGCAGAATGAGTCGGGCTTTAGCCCCTGCTAACCTTCCCCTCGTCGGTTTCGCTTCTCGTTCGGACTTTTTCAGCAAGCTGTTTAGCCCCTGATGGTACGCCTAGTAACACAATAGATCAGTCCGGATTGGCTTGAATGCCGCGGATCGAGGGTCTGCGCTTTAACCGAAGAACTTCTTCAGCGCTTCCACACACGCCTCAATCTCTTCCACCGTCACGGCGTACCCGAACCGCAAATGCCCCTCGCCCTGCGCCCCAAACACCGATCCCGGAATCGTCGCAATGTGCGCCTTTTCCAGGAGAATCTGCGCTGCGGTCATGCTGTTCTTCTGCACCTTCTCCACGTTCGGAAACGCATAGAACGCTCCCGCCGGCGGCTCGCACTCCAGCCCCACCTCGTTCAACCCGGCCACGATCAGGTCGCGCCGCTTGCGATACTCCTCGCGCAGCCGCGCAATCTCAGTCTCCGGCGTCTTCAGAGCCTCGATCATCGCATTCTGCACAAACGTCGTCACGCCGTTCGTTGAATACAGCACAATCTTGCGCAGCGCTGTCATGAATGGCTCCTTCGCCACCGCATACCCCGCGCGCCATCCCGTCATCGCATACGTCTTTGAGAACGTGTAGCAGGTGATCGTGCGCTCCGCCATCCCCGGCAGCGACGCAATCGAGAAATGCTCGCCGTCGTACACCAGGTCCTCGTAAGCCTCGTCCGCAATCACCACCAGGTCTCGTTCAATCGCAAACGCCGCCACCTCCTCCGCCTCGGCCCGCGAAAACACCAGCCCGCTCGGATTCTGTGGCGTGTTGTAGTAGATCGCCCGCGTTTGCGGCGTCGAAAACTGCTCCAGCGTATTGCGAATCCCGTTCCGCCGTGCGGTCGTCGTTGGTACCAGCAGTGGACGAGCCTGCGCCCCAGTCACCAAGTCCCTGATCGGCGTCCAATACGGCGAAAACACCAGCGCGTCATCCCCCGGATCCAACACGCTCTGGAAAGCCGCATACAGTCCCTGCGACCCGCCCACCGTCGCAATCACCTCGTCCGTTGTCGCCTCAATCTTGTTCTTCCTCGCCAGCTTCTCCACCAGCGCCTTCCGCAGCGGCAGCACGCCGGAAGACGGCGCGTAGTGCGTGTGGTTATCCTTGAGCGCCTTCACCGCCGCATCTTTGATCACGTCCGGCGTCTCAAAGAATGGCTCGCCCTGATGAAACGAGTGCACTCGCTCCCCTGCGCCCTTCAGCTCCATCACCTTGTCGCGTATCACCACGATGTTCGAGAATCCAACCTCGTCCAGTCGCTTTGCCAGCCGTATGCCACTCCGCCGCATGTTCATCGTTCGAGGGTCCTTTCGCTGCCGATTTGGGTGAAGCGCTTCCACCTTCAGCATAGCCCAATGCGTTTAACGCCTGCTGCTTGAACCAGTGCGGCGGACGGGTGCCCCAGGTTCGCCGCGTTCTTTGCGGCTAACCTGGGATATCTATTGTTCCTAATCTTGTCGACCCGCCCCAGCCGCGTGCGGCAGGGCACTTAACGACGGGCATTCGTCCGTGGGGCGGCGGAGTGCTTAGAGCGTGGCAAGCCGCCCCGCTAACTCGCCGACTTGCTGACCCGCTGACTTGATGTCTTTCGCTTCACACCTGCATCTGGTTCGTATAAACCGCCATACCCACCACCGCATCTGCTCCCAGCGCGTCCAGTTCATCCACTTCCTGTTGGGTGCGAATGCCGCCCGCCACAATCAGTTGCCGCTTGGTCAGCTTCCGTAGCCGCGCCGCAACGTCCATGGGAAAACCGCCCATCATCCCCTCGCCATCCACATGGGTATAAAGAAACGCCGCCGCGTATTCCTCCAACAGCGGCATCGCCTCGTCCGGCGTCAGTTCCACCTGCGCCTTCCAACCCTTCACCGCAATCCGTCCATTTTTCGTGTCGATCCCCGCCACCACGCGCTCCGCCCCAATCGCGTCCGCCAGCTCTGCGGCAAACTCAGTGTTCACCTGGCCCTCGCTCGTAAACAGCGCCGACCCGATAATCACTCGCCGCGCCCCAGCCCCCAGCACCTGCTTTGCCCGTTCGACAGTATGAATGCCGCCGCCTACCTGCACCGGCAGCCGCTTCGCCATCTGCTCAACCAGCGCGCTGTTATCACCTTGCCGCTTGGCCGCGTCCAGGTCGATCAACTGCACCAGCTTGTACTTCGAAAACTTCTCAATCCAATATTCAAAATCGTCAAACGCCAGGCGCAGCTTCTCGCCCTGCACAAGCTGAACAATCTGTCCGCCCAGCAAATCTATCGAAGGAATCAGCATGGAAGCCTCATGGATACGCCCGCGCGCTGCAGCTCTTCCTTCAGCCCGCGCGACGTTGAAATACCAAAGTGAAAGATGCTTGCCGCCAGCGCCGCATCCGCTTTGCCGCGCCCAAACACATCGATGAAGTGCGGCACCGTCCCCGCCCCGCCCGACGCGATCACCGGAATTCCCACCGCCCGGCTCACCGCCGCCGTCAACTCACAGTCAAATCCTGCCCGCGTGCCATCCGCGTCCATGCTCGTCAGCAGAATCTCGCCCGCCCCGCGCTGTTCCGCCTCGCGCGCCCACTCCACCACGCGCCGTCCCGTCGGTTTGCGCCCGCCCTGCACAAAGACCTCCGCCTCGCGCACCGGGTCGGCGGCCTTGGGATCGCGCCGCGCGTCAATCGCCACCACCACCGCCTGCGCCCCAAAGCTCCGCCCAATCGCGTCAATCAGCGTCGGGTCGGCCAGCGCCGCGGAGTTCACGCTCACCTTGTCCGCTCCGGCTTCAAACACCTGCTCCGCGTCCCGTGCCGTGCGAATCCCCCCGCCCACGCAGAACGGCACAAACAGCTCCTTCGCCGTCCGCCGCACCGTATCCAGCAGTGTCGCCCGTCCCTCNNGCGTCCACAATGTCCACAAACTTCACGCCCTTCACCACCCGCCCCGCATGGACGTCAAGGCAGGCGATAATCCGCTTCGTGATCATGACCACCTCTTGATTCCTTGCTCAGAAATGAAGTGATCTAATTCTCCGTGTTGGTTTGAGTCCAACAATGCCGTAGGAAAAAAGATCATGTAAGAGTTCGCCATTAGGAACAGAGTGATCCTGGCATTTTGACCGAAGCCGGTCACGTTGCTCCAGGTGTATTCACGCTCAGAAGACGCCCCGGTTGCCTCAATTATTCCTTCAGGCTTGATCTCAGTGGTAGTTCCAAGGGGCGCGGGAGATTTCCGATGGGCCTCGCGATAATTTCTGTAACCGTTAAACCTACGGAGAAGTGGCAGTCCGACGCTGAATACGACTGCGAAGATCAGCAACAATCTAAAGATTCCATTCAGCACGGAACGATGGTCCCCCGCCGAAATGACAGCCAAGCACAGAAGAGTGAACCCCGGCCAGAGGAACTCATCGTATCGAGGAACAAAATTCTTCCGGAGGAACATGCGATAGGCCGCTATGTAGTCAGTTACGGTTGCCTTGTGCGTGATCTTCACTGGGCAATCTCCAGAAAGTTCCTCAGGATCTTCAGCCCCGTCTCCCCCGACTTCTCCGGATGAAACTGCACGCCCATCACGTTNNGGCTCTACCCCAGCGAGCAGTCTCGATCCCCTCCGCACCTCGAGCGAATTCCATCCCACATGCGGAATCTTTTCCGTCCCATCCGTGAACCGCGAACACGATTCGGCAAACGCACCCAAACCCGCCTGCTCCGGCGCTTCTGTCGATCCCGCATAAAGCCACTGCATCCCCACGCAAATCCCAAGGAACGGCACGCCTCGCGCAATCGCCGTGCGAATCGCGCCTGTCAGCCTCGTTTCATCCAGCCGCTTCGTCGCCGCAAAATGCCCCACTCCCGGCAGCACAATCCGCTCCGCCCGCTCCACCAGGCCAAGGTCCGCGTCCGTCACCTCAACCTCCGCGCCCAGGTGCCGCAGCGCCTTCAGCACCGACGTCAGATTTCCCGCCTTGTAGTCAATCACCGTTACGCGCATTTGCAGATCTCTCTATCCTTCCGTCTGTATAACTCGAAATCCTTCCCAATTCCACGCAACCGCACTTGCTTTGTAACAACGGCACGACTTTAGTCGGGCCAATTCGATCGAAAAGAATTATCTGGGCTTTAGCCCCTGCGCATTACAACAGCCCCTTCGTGCTCGGCAACATCTCTCCCAACTGCCAGTCCTTGCTGCATGCCACCCGCAGCGCCCGCGCAAACGCCTTGAAGATCGCCTCGATCTTGTGATGATTCGAGCGTCCATACATCGTCTTCACGTGCACATTGGCCCGCGCCCCGCGCGCAAACCCCTCAAAGAAATCCGTCACCAGCTCAGTTTGCAGATCGCCGACCAGTCGCGTCCTCACCTTCGTATCCACCGCAAACGCCGCTCGCCCGCTCAGGTCCACCGCCGCAATCGCCAGCGTCTCATCCATTGGCATCAAAAAATATCCGGCGCGCAGAATACCCCGCTTGTCACCTAGCGCACGGTCAAACGCCTCGCCCAGCGCAATCCCCACGTCTTCCACCGTGTGGTGCTGGTCCACGTCCAGGTCGCCCTTGCACGTCAGCTCCAGGTTGAACGCCCCATGCCGCGTAAACAGCTCCAGCATGTGATCGAAAAACCGAATCCCCGTCGATACCTTGTACTGTCCCTGCCCCTCAATCGTCAGGGAAATGAAGATCCGCGTCTCAGCAGTGTTCCTTTCCACCACGCCCGTGCGCGCCTTCACCGCACCCGCCTTCACCACACCCGCCTTCTTCGCCGCTGCCATCATTTCGTCCCTTCCTTCAGTTCATTTCGCTCTTCTCGCTGACCTGCTGTCTCGCTGACTCGCCGACCCGCTGACTAGCTGACTCGCTAACCCGCTCCCAGCACTTCCATCGTCCCCTTCAACGCCTCACCCGCATGCCCCATCTGTTCCAGCGTCCCAATCGTAATCCGCACCCGTCCGTCGCAACCCGGATCGTTCGATCGATCCCGCACCAGCACGCCCTCCGCCTTCATCCTCTTCACGAATTCCGCATGCTTTGCACCCACATCCACCAGCACAAAGTTCGCCCGGCTCGGCCACCGCCGCAATCCCACTTCATCGATCGCCGCCTCAAACTTTGTCCGAGCCGCCAGTACCTCGCCGACATACCAGTCCAGATACTCCGTGTCCTCCATCGCCGCCGGCAGACACGCCAGCGCCAGCGAATTCACGCTGTAGGGCGACAACACGCGCCGCACCCACCGCATCAGCTCCTCCGGCCCCGCCAGCAACCCCAATCGCAGCCCGGCCAGCCCATACGCCTTTGAAAACGTTCTCGCCACAAACAGATTCGGCACCACGCCAACCATGTCCAGCAGCGTCTCGCCATGAAAGTGGTAATACGCCTCATCCACCAGTACCACAGCCTGCGGCGCGCGCTCGGCAATCGCCAGCAACTGATCCCTCGTTGCCATCGTCCCCGACGGGCTATTCGGATTCGCAATCGCAATCACCTTCGTCCGCGCCGTAATCGCTGCCATCAGCCTCTCAAAAGGAAACGCCAGGTCATCGCCCGCGAGCACAGTCACCGTCCGCGCATCGGTCGACGACGCATAAATCTCATACATCGTGTATGTCGGCACCGGCAGCAGCAGTTCGTCGCCCTCTTCAAGGAACGCCTCAAACAGCACATGGATCGCCTCGTCCACGCCATTCGTCAGCGCAACCTCTTCCGCCTTGCGCCCCAGCCGCGCCGCCACCAGCGCCTCCACCGGCCCGCGCTCCGGATACCGCGTCAGCGCCCCCGTCGAGATCTTTCCCAGCACCTCGCGCACCTTCGCCGAGCAGGCCAGCGTGTTCTCGTTGAAGTCCAGCCGCAGCGCATCCCTGCTGCCCAGCGGAGGGTGATACTCCGGCATCGCCTTCACTCGCGCCCGCGGCGCAGGCCGCCTCGTTGCGATCTCAGCCGTGATCTCGCTCGTCGTCTCGCTCATCCCGCCCTCCCTCCGCGAGCCTTCGTATTGCCCCTCGACGCAGCCGGCTTCTTCAGCCGCGCTCGAATCGCCGCCGCATGTCCATCGAGCCCTTCGGCATCGGCCAGCAGCGCTGCCTGCGGTCCCAGCACACCGAGCGCCTGCCGGTCATACTTCTGCACTGTAATCAGCTTCACAAAGTCGTTTACGCTCAACCCGCCACGCACCCGGGCCGTGCCCCCCGTGGGCAGCGTGTGGTTGGGCCCGCTGATGTAGTCGCCCATTGGCTGCGGCGACCACCGCCCAATGAACACCGACCCCGCGTTCCTCACCCAATCCAGATCGCTCAACTCATCCACGGTCAAATGCTCCGGCGCAATCCGATTTGTCAGCTCCCGCGCCTCCTCCACTGAACCCGCCAGAATGACCAGTCCATTGTTCGAAAGAGAAACTTTCGCCACCGGATTCTTCGCGCTCAACCTCTTCGTCTCAACCCCCACCGCATTCGCCAGCTCAGCATTCGTCGTGATGAAGATCGCCAGCGCCTCCGGATCGTGCTCCGCCTGCGCCACCAGGTCCGCCGCAATATCTTCCGCACGGCCCCGTTCGCTGGTCACCACAATCTCCGTCGGCCCGGCCAGCATGTCGATCGCGCAATCAAACGCCACCAGCCTCTTCGCCGCCGTCACATACAGGTTCCCCGGCCCCACAATCTTGTCCACGCGCTCAATTGTCCCAGTCCCGTAAGCCAGCGCCGCAATCGCATGCGCTCCGCCCAGCCTGTAAAACTCCGTAATCCCCAGCATGTGCGCGGCCGCCAGTGTCTCCGGCGCCGGCTTTGGTGAAACCACCACAATCCGCTCTACCCCTGCCACCTGTGCCGGAATCGCCGTCATCAGCAACGTCGACGGCAGTGGATGCCGCCCGCTCGGCACATAGCATCCCACCGCCCCCAGCGGCCTTACCATCTGTCCAGTCATCAATCCCGGCACATCCTCGGCCACCCACGAAGCCGGCAGTTGCTCCACCGCAAACCCGCGAATCTGCTCTGCCGCCGTCCTCAGTGCATCCTGCATCTCCAGCGAAGTAGCTGCCCAAGCCGCCGCCATCTCTTCCTTCGTCACGCGCAGCGCGCTGGCATCAATCAATCCGTCAAACTTCGCGGCATGGCGCAGCACCGTCAGATCTCCGCCCTTTCGTACACCGGCCACAATCTTATTCACCGCCGGCAACACCGCATCCAGCGCCGCGCCCCCGCGCCGTTCCAGTGCCGCCAGTGTCTCTTGCGCCTGGGCCGCTCCTCGCCCCGTTGTCCGAACTACCTTCATACGCCTTCCTTCGCTTTTTCTTGCCCAGAATCTCTACAACAGCCGGGTGCCCCATCCTAAACGCGCATTTTGCGTTTAGGGTGGGAGACCATGAACTTCAACCCGCCGTATCTTCACCTACAACCATGCCGGGTGCCCAATCCTTGCGCGTCTTTTCGGCGCAAGTGTGGGAGGCCAACGCAGCACAACTCACCAATTCCTCAGGCACCACTACAGCAGCGGCTCCGCCTTCAACCTTGCCACCCATGAAGCCTTCATCTCTTTCAACACACCAAACACGTTCAAGGTATGAACACCCTCATCCAGCACTTCCAGAGCTTCATACTCAAAAGCCTGCTCGCCCTGCGCTTTCCATTCCGCCTGCAATGACGTCTCCCGATGCAATCCAGCGCGCAGTCCAAACCACAAGCCATTCTTCGTCGCGCCTGGATTCCTCGATGTGCCAACCCACGCGCGTCCCGACGCAATGCACCGAACCACGTAAATACCGGCCTGCACCGTTATCTCTTTGTACTGCCGCACCATCTCTTTCCGCGACACCTTGGATTGCATCGGCCCTTCCTCCGGTTCGTGCCTCTACAGCACAACCTTGTTCAGCGGATACTCCACAATTCCCGTGGCCTTCGCCGCCTTCAGCCGCGGAATCACATCCCGCGCCACGCGCTCTTCCACAATCGTGTTAACCGCCACCCACTCGCTGTCGCTCAGGTGCGAAATCGTCGGCGAGTTCAGCGCCGGCAACACCGCAAGCACGTTCTTCAGGTCCTCCTGCTTCACGTTCAGCATCAGTCCCACCTGCGACTGCGCATCAATCGCGCCGCGCAGCATCATCGCCACCTGGTCGATCTTGCTCTTCTTCCATTCATCGCCCAGCGCCTGCTTGCTCGCAATCAGGTGCGTCTCGCTCTCCATGATGGTATCGATAATCTTCAACCGGTTCGCCTTCAGCGAACTCCCCGTCTCCGTCACTTCCACAATCGCGTCTGCCAGTGTCGGCGGCTTCACTTCCGTCGCGCCCCAGCTGAACTCAACCTTCACGTTCACGCCCTTCGCGGCGAAGTAGCGCTTGCTGACTTCCACCAGTTCGGTGGCGACAATCTTGCCTTCAAGATCCTCGGCTTTCTCAAAGCCGCTCGACTCCGGCACCGCCAGCACCCAGCGCACCTTCTTCCGGCTCTGCTTTGAATAGGTCAGCGTCGTCACGCTCTCCACATGCAGTCCGCTCTCAATCACCCAATCGATGCCGGTCAGCCCCGCGTCCAGCACGCCGTGATCCACATATCGCGCCATCTCCTGCGCGCGAATCAGCATGCACTCAATCTCGCTGTCGTCAATCGACGGAAAATACGACCGCCCGTCCGCGTAAATGTTCCAGCCGGCGCGCTTGAAAAGCGCAATCGTTGCGTCCTGCAGGCTTCCCTTCGGAATGCCAAGGCGTAGTTTGTTAGCCACAGTTCTCTCCTTCTTTGCCGCTCAATGAAATTGGCCGCGTAAAACAGCTCACTGTGCCCTCGTGGCACACCAGTCCATCGCCTTCCACTTCCACCTTGAAGAGAAGTGTGTCAGTATCGCAGTCCGTCGAGGCCGAAATCACCCTCAGCCGGTTGCCGCTCGTTTCGCCTTTCATCCACTGCTTCTGCCGCGTGCGACTCCAGAACGTAACAAATCCCGTCTCCAGCGTCTTCGCATAGCTCACCGGGTTCAGATACCCCAGCATCAGCACTTCGCCCGTCCGCGCATCCTGCACAATGCCCGGTGCCAGCCCATCCATCTTGTCAAAATCGATAGCCGGCGTTGCTCCACTTCCCGCTGCTTCGCTCCCCGTTTGTGCTTCGCTCATTTTTATTCCTGCTTCCTTCCACTTTCTCCCGGTCGCCATCCCGGCTCCGGCCCAGTTTTTGCTGTGAATCGAACGCGCCTTGTCGCAACACGAAAAAGCCCGCCAGCTTCATCGCCGGCGGGCTTGGGTGTTTCTTCTGATCTCTCTGGCCGTTTACTTCAGGCCATGGCAATCCGCCGGCATGGATATCCCATGATGGTGGTGATGGCCGTGATGGCGGGCGCTCTGCATCTCGTTTAAAGCGTAAGGTCCCGCAGCCTGCCGTGTCAAATCTGGCTGCTTTCGTACCGTTGCCCACGCGCCCAACTCGGGCCATAATTGTGCCGTGCGCCTAAATGCCCCCACTCCAGCCCTCACAGCGCTGATCCTCTGCGTGCCTCTTCTCGCGCTCGTGCCATCAGCCCGGGCAAACTCCGCCCCGCGCTCAAGCCAGACGGCCTATTCTGCAATCCCGTCCGCCTCGGCCCTCATCGATGTCAACCATTGCTCTGCCGACGAACTGCTCGCGATCCCAGGCATGACCCGCGTCTGGGCCAATCGCATCGTCCGCTTCCGCCCCTACCGCACAAAAGCCGACCTCGAAGAGCAAGGCGTAATCCCTGCGGACCTCTACAGCCGCATCAAGGACTCCATCATCGCCCACCGCTCAAAGCAATGAGCCTGAACAGGTCTTAAATCCCAAACCCCTCTTGCGTAAACGGCCGCCGCTCTTTCCCCTTCGCCATAATCTTCGCCTCGTCCACCTTGCCTCCGCGTCCCAGCAGGCGGCTCAGAATCACGTAAAGCACCGGTATAAAGATCAGGTTCAGCACCGTCGACAGCACCATCCCGCCCACGATCGTCGTTCCCACTGATCGCCGTCCCAACGCGCCTGCGCCCGTCGCAAAAACTAGCGGAAGCACCCCCAGGATAAACGCGGACGATGTCATCAGGATCGGCCGCAGCCGCAGCTCTGCCGCTTCAATTGCGGCCAGCTCAATCGTGTGCCCCTTCCTGCGTAGTTGCTCGGCAAACTCTACAATCAGAATCGAGTTCTTTGCCGCCAGGCCGATCAGCATCACCAGTCCAATCTGGCAATACACATCGTTCTCCATGCCGCGAAGCGTAATCAGCCCTAGTGCGCCAAGCACCGCCATCGGCACCGCCAGCAGAATGATGAATGGCAGCGCAAAGCTCTCGTACTGCGCTGACAGCGTCAGATACACCACCAGGATGCCCAGCCCAAAGATCAGCAGCGCCTTCCCGCTCGACTCAATCTCATCCAGCGTCAGACCCGTCCAGCTATACGTCATGCCCGGCATCATGTTCTGCTTCGCCAGATTCTCCATGGCCGTCAGCCCCACACTCGAGCTCACACCTGGCGCCGGAGAGCCATCGATCTCCACCGAGCGAAACAGGTTGTAGTGCGTGATCACCGGCGGCCCCGAACTCTCCGTGATGCGCGCAATATTATCCAGCGGCACCATCATCCCCGTGTCCGACCTCACATAGTAGCTGTGCAGATCCTTCTCGGACATGCGGAACGGCTGATCCGCCTGCACAAATACACGATAGGTCCGGTTGTTGTAATCAAAGTCGTTGATGTACTCCGACCCCATAAACACCGACAGCGTGTTCGTAACCTGGGACAGTGGAATACTCAGCGCCTTCGCCTTCTCGCGGTCAATCGTCACCAGCACCTGCGGATCGTTGGCCGAAAAGCTGGTGTAGAGGCCGATCAGATCCTTGCTCGCGGCGCCTGCACCCACAATCTGGTGCGCCACGCGGTCAAGATCGCTCAACGTGTTTACGCCCGTATCCTGCAGCATGAACTGGAAGCCGCCAAAGCTCCCCACGCCTTCCACCGCCGGCGGCTCAAACATCTGCACCAATCCGCCCTGCGGCGCAAAAAGCAACATCTGCAGCTTCTTGTTCAGTCCCGCCGCGATCTCCCCGGCCGAGTGTCCCTTACCCCGCCGCTGGTCTGAGGGCGTAGTGGCGATAAACATCATGCCCTGGTTTGCTGCGCCGCCCGCAAGAGAGAAACCCATGACGGAGAATGCGCTTTCAATGTCCGGATTCTGTCCGATGATTGCCTCGGCGCGATCCGCAAGCGCCGTCGTATAGGAAAGCGACGAACCTGGGGGCGCCTGCACAATAACCATCAGGAAGCTCTGGTCCTCCTGCGGAATGAACCCTGTCGGAACAGCGCGGTAGATCCACACCGTGCCCGCGAGCCCCACAAAGAACAGCACCAGCAGCACGTACCTGAGCCGCAGCGCAATGTGCACAACCTTCGCATACGACCGCGCCAGCCACCCCACTGAGTAATCGGCCCCGTGAATAAACGCGGCAAACGCTTTTGAAACTGGCTCGATGTGTAGAAAGTCCAGTTGCTTTGGCCGGTCTTCTTCGCCGCGCAGGAACATCGCCGAAAGCGCCGGTGAAAGCGTCAACGCATTGAACGCGGAAATCGCAATCGAGAATGCAATCGTAAGCGAGAACTGCCGGTAGAGAATGCCTGTTGTACCAGGGAAGAACGACACCGGCACAAACACCGCAATCAGCACCAGCGAAGTTGCGATCACCGCGCTCGTCACTTCGCCCATCGCGCGCGAGGTTGCCTCGTGCGGATCGGAGTGCTCCATTGCAATATGCCGCTGTACATTCTCGATCACCACGATCGCATCGTCCACCACCAGACCCGTTGCCAGCGTGATGCCAAACAGCGTAAGCGAGTTGATCGAGAAACCGAATACCTTGATGAACGCAAACGTTCCGATCAACGAAACCGGAATCGTCACGGCCGGAATAATCGTCGCCCGCCAATCAAGCAGGAACAGAAAGATCACCACAATCACAATCACAATCGCTTCGCTCAGTGTCACCAGCACCTCGCGAATCGAGTCGCCCACCACCGTCGTCGAGTCAAATGCGACCGCGTACTCCAGTCCCGGCGGGAAGCTCTTTGCCAGCTCGGCAAGCTCCGCCTTGCATCTCCGATCCACGTCAAGCGAATTCGCGTTCGACAGTTGCAGAATGCCTATTCCCATCCCCTCGTGACCTGAAAACTTCAGGCTCGAACTGTAGTCTTCAGCGCCTACCACCGAGCGCCCCACGTCCTTCAGCAGCACCAGGCCATTCGGTGAGCTCTTCAGAATGATGTTGTCGAACTCCTCCGGGCTGCTCAGCCTTCCCACCACGCGCACCGGAATCTGATAAGACTGGCCCTTGTCCGATGGCGGCTGTCCCAATTGTCCCGCCGGAATCTCCACATTCTGTTCCACCAGCGCATTGATTACATCGGTTGCCGTCAGCGCCCGCGATGCCAGCTTGATCGGATCGAGCCACACCCGCATTGCGTACTTGCGCTCGCCGAAAATCTCCACATCCCCCACTCCCGGCACGCGCTTGATTGCATCCTTTACGTACACATCCAGGTAGTTTGAAATAAACTCCGGCGAGTAGCGTCCGTCGCGCGTGAAAAATCCCGCGCCCAGAACAAAGTTGTTGTTCGCCTTGGTAATCGTAATCCCCGTCGCGTTGACTGCCGAAGGAAGCCGCCCCTGCACACTCGCCACGCGGTTCTGCACGTCCACCGCCGCAATGTCCAGGTCGTAGCCCGTATCGAATGTCGTGGTAATCGCGCTCGTGCCGCTGTTCGTGCTCGACGAGCTGATATACCGCATCCCCTTCACGCCGTTGATTGCCTCTTCCAGCGGAATGGTTACCGCCTTCTCCACCGTGTCGGCATTGGCGCCCACGTAGTTCGTGGTCACCTGCACCTGCGGCGGAGCCAGCGACGGATACATCTCAATCGGCAGAGTCGGAATGCACACCGCCCCGCCCAGAATGATCATCAGTGCGCACACCGTTGCGAACACGGGCCGGTGAATAAAGAAATCGACAAACAAGGGTGGCCTTCCTTTTTCGCTTGCTTTCAAAGGGCACGGCTTCAGCCGTGCCGAAAAAATCTTGCTTTGTAACAGGGCACGACTTTAGTCATGCCGAAACGTTCCATCAAATTGCCTGGGCTTTAGCCCCGGAGGGCTGTTCCCCGTTTTTCGGCCCTACGCCCCCGGCAACTGCATCACCGGCATCCCGTTCACAAGGAACTGCGTGCTCGAAACAATCACCTTGTCGCCCGGCTTCAATCCTGACGAGATCGAGTAGTTGTTCCCCACCGTATCGCCCACCGTCACCGCGGTCTGTTGCGCAATCAGGTGCCCGTTTGCCTGAGCGGCCACAAACACAAACGTCT
The DNA here is from genome assembly GCA_003165935.1 of Acidobacteriaceae bacterium. Taxonomy (GTDB): domain Bacteria; phylum Acidobacteriota; class Terriglobia; order Terriglobales; family Acidobacteriaceae; genus Telmatobacter. The sequence continues at coordinate 20,532 of PMXB01000153.1, forward strand.
GTCCGCCCTGCCGCGTCACCGCCAGCACCGGTACCACCGCCATCGGCACGGTATTCCAAATCACCCGCGCCTTCACCAGTTGCGCGTTGCGCATTACTTCCAATGCCGTGTGCACCGGCGCCTTCACCAGGATCCCCTGAAGCGTAGTGTCCACTTCCGGCGAAATGAAATCGATCTTGGTCTTCTCGATCAGGTTGCCCGATGTATCCGTAAGGTCCACACCAAGGCCCTGCTTCACCTGCCCGGCCCGCTCCGTCGGAACGTAGATATACGCCTCCAGATCCTTGCCCTCGTCCAGCGTCGTCAGCATCGTCGACGTCGTCACGTAGTCGCCCACGTGAACCGGAATATCCCCGATTACCCCATCAAACGCCGCGCGGATCGTGTAGTACGCAAGTTGCTCTTCCTGCGACTTCCGCGCCTGCACAGCCGACTCGTAATCCGCCTTCGTGTTGGCATACGACTGCTGCGCCTGGTCGTAGGTGTCGCGGCTGGTCACGCCAGCCTCAAACAGCTTCCGCTGACGCTCCACTTCCGTTGCGTTGTAGTCGTAGAGAGCCTTCTTCTGCCGCTCCGTCGCCAGTTGAGACTGCACCGTCGCCTCCTGAACCCGCGGATCGATCTCCATCAATGTCTGGCCCTGCTTCACATGTTCGCCCGAGTGCACTTTGATCGCCGTCAGCGCTCCGCTCACCTGCGGCATAAGCGTCGCCGACCGTCGCGACTTGATCGTCGCCACGTACTCGCTCGTCTGCGGAACCGGCGCCATCGTTACCGCCACCGTCTTAACCGGCATTCCCTGCATTCCGGAGCCACCGCCGGCAGGCGCAGCTTCCTTCTTCTGGCATCCCACCGTCGCCAGCCCCAACAGCCCGAATCCCAATACAAAATGAATGCGTTTCAAAGCCCTGCTCCTTGCACACGCTTCGGCATGCTTTCCAACTGCGATTACAACCCAGTTAACTTCAGCACTGTTAAGTCGAGCTCGGTTGAGTCATATTCAGTTGGGCCCATCCCATTTAAGTTCATCTGAATAAGCGTCTTTACTATTCTGACGCTTCCCGCCCCCCCCTTGACGCAAAAAACTCTCCCACCTCCCTATCCCCCAACCGCTGACCCCTGACCCCTGACCCCTGTCCCCTGTCCCCTGTCCTAGTGGTAGTGGACTTTTTCAGCCATCGTGACATATGCTTCCATGGCGTGCTTGTGTGGGTCTGTATTTCGCATCAATTCCTCCGAATGTGCCTAGGGCGTGTTAACACTATCT
>PMXB01000144.1 GCA_003165935.1 Acidobacteriaceae bacterium
AGCTGCCAGGACGAGAAGTCGCAGATCAAGAATCGCGAAAAGGGTATGCGCGTTCTGCGCTCGCGTCTCTACGAAGTGGAGATGGAAAAGCAAAATGCCGAGCTGGCCAGCGCCCGCAAGCAGCAGGTCGGCTCCGGCGACCGCGCCGAAAAGATTCGCACCTACAACTTCCCCCAGAACCGCCTCACAGACCACCGCATCGGCCTTACCCTCCACCAACTCGACCTCATCATGGAAGGCCGCCTGCAGCCCATTGTTGACGCACTCATCGCCCACTTCCAAAACGAGCAGCTCAAAGGCGAAGCCGGCCACGCCGCGTGACCACTACTAGGATCATGAGTCAAATGTTCGCACCACAAAAACCTGTCATCCTGAGCGGAGCGCAGCGTAGCCGAAGGATCTGCGGTTGTCTTTGCATTCGCTAAATCAACACGCGAAGCAAGGCGCTGCGCGCCTCGGTGCCGGTCCACATCCAAACCGAGCCATGCAGGATGCCGAACTCCTGCTCAACCACCTCACCGGCCACAACAAAGCGTGGTTCATCGCCCATCTCAACGACGAGATGCCCCTCGATCAGGCAGATCTCTACGGCAAGCTCATCCAGCGCCGCCTCACCGGCGAGCCCATCCAATACATCACCGGCGAAACAGAATTCTACGGCCTCCCCTTTCGCGTCACTCCCGCCGTGCTGATCCCCCGTCCCGAAACCGAGCACCTCGTCGAAGAAGTCCTCAAGCGCGCCGCGCACCTCGCAAACCCACGCATTCTCGACATCGGCACCGGCTCAGGCTGCATCGCAATTGCGCTCGCGCACCATCTACCCCACGCAGCCATCACCGCCATCGATCTTTCCCCCGACGCCCTCGACCTCGCGAGCCAGAACGCCGCCCTAAACCAAGTCTCCAACCGCATCCGCTTTCTTCACGGCGATCTCCTCGCCTCAGTCGCCGGCGAGACCTTCGACATCATTGTCTCCAACCCGCCCTACGTCCCCACAACCGACCGCCCCTCGCTGTCCGTCGAAGTCCGCGACCACGAACCCGCTCTCGCACTCTTCGCCGGTCAAGACGGACTCGACGTCTACCGAAGCCTCATCCCCGCCGCGGATCGCGCGCTTTCCCCCAACGGCTTCCTCGCCCTCGAAATCGGCTACGGCCAGAGCGACGCAATCACAACGCTCCTCACCGCCGCGGGCTTTCATTCAATCGAATCCCTCCCCGACCTCCAAGGCATTCCCCGCGTCCTCTGCGCCCTCCGCTGTCATGCCTAAAACGCGCTGTCATCCTGAGCGAACGGGGCCCCAGGCGTACTCTTCAGCCTGGGGGTGGTGAGTCGAAGGATCTGCGGTTGTTCCTCCTCCGCGTCGCGCCGAATCCACGCCTGCGCCGCCCCGCCCACTACGATAAACTCCATTTCGGAAAGGATTCATCCCATGCCATCCTCCAAAGGTTATGCCGCGCAAAGCGCCGAATCCCCCCTCGCACCCCATGCCTTCACTCGCCGCGACCCCGGCCCCACTGAAGTCACCATCGACATCCTCTACTGCGGCGTCTGCCACTCTGACCTCCACATGGCCCGCAACGAGTGGGGCAACTCCGTCTATCCCATGGTCCCCGGCCACGAGATCGTCGGCCGCGTTTCAGCCGTCGGACACTCAACCGAAAAGTTCAAGGTCGGAGACATCGCCGCCGTCGGCGTCATCGTCGACTCCTGCCGCCACTGCGCTCCATGCAACCGCGGCGAAGAGCACTTCTGCACCGAGGGAGCAACCCTCACCTACGCCGTTCCCGATCGTGTCGACGGATCCATCACCATGGGCGGTTACGCCTCAAATTATGTCGTCGACGAGCGCTTCGCCCACAGTGTGCCGGCGAATCTCGACCTCGCCGCCGTTGCGCCTCTCCTCTGCGCCGGCATTACCACCTACTCGCCCCTCCGCCACTGGAATGTCGGCCCCGGAAAAAAGGTCGGCATCGTCGGCCTGGGCGGCCTCGGCCACATGGCCCTCAAGTTCGCCCACTCCTTCGGCGCGCACGTTGTCCAATTCACCACCAACGCCCGCAAGCGCGAAGATGCCATCAAGCTCGGCGCAGACGAAGTCGTCGTCTCCAACGACCCAGCCCAGATGAAGGCCCACACACGCTCCTTCGACTTCATCCTCGACGCCGTCTCCGCCCCCCACAACCTCAACGACTATCTGCCCCTGCTCAAGCAGGATTCAACGCTCTGTCTCGTCGGTCTTCCGCCCGAGCCGCCCGCCATCTCGCCCTTCGCCCTCATCAGCGGCCGCGTCTCCGTCGCCGGCTCCATGATCGGCGGCATGCCCGAAACCCAATCCATGCTCGACTACTGCGGCGAACACAACATCGTCTCCGAAGTCGAAGTCATCCCCATCCAGAAAGTCAACGAAGCCTACACCCGCATGCTCAAGCAGGACGTGAAGTACCGCTTCGTCATCGACATGAGCACACTCTAGTCGCTCAATATGAGGGTAGCGCCGGTCTCCAGGCCGGCTGTCCTGCGGGCGTCCTCGCCCGCACATGCCCCAGAGCAACTACGGCTTGCTCCCTCCGCCCTTATCCAGCCGCCCAGTCTTGCTTAATTCCCTGTAAAACCCCAAATCCTCGCCCGTCACGCTCTTCGCAATGTAAGTAATCTGCCCGTAGTGCAGCCCAAAATGCTCCACCACCTGGTAAACCGCCTCCAGCCCCCGCGTGTGATAGCCCTGAATCGTGTAAGGCTTCATCAACTCCTTCGCCGTCAGCCGCCCAAGCACCTTGTCCGCCTCATGGATCGTCGCGCCGAGCTTTGCCAGCAACTCACCCGCCGTCATCCCGCCCACGGCGGCAAACTCCGCTGGCCGATCCCGTCCATCCTCCGCCCCGTTGAACGAGTCCACCAGCCACTGCCGCACGTTCCCGTTCAAATGCAGCACCAGATTCCCAATGCTGTTGCTCGCCTCGTTCGGCCGCCACCATACCTGCTCCTCTGTCAACGGCCCCACGGCAGCCTGCATCCGCACCCAGTACTGCCCAACCAGCTTCTCCCGAGAGAACTTCAGAAACAGGTCAGCTAACTCGGCATCTGTAACAGGCATCGAACCACACTCCCGATCTTCGTAGGTTAGCGCGACTCACTCATTCGCGGTCAAGCTGCCGCCCAATCTCCCGGTGGTGACCAAACGGATCCACAATCCGCCCCACTCTCCAGCCGTGGCTTTCACTCACCGGGTAGATCTCCCGGGCGTCGGCAGCAATGGCCTGCGCAAACACAGCATCCGGATCGGCCACGGTCAGGATCATGCGCACTGCAGCGCTAGCGCCGTCTCCTCCTGCGCTCGCATTCCCATGTTCCGGCGATTCGTCGGCCAGCCAGAACTCCCCGCCCCCGATCGAGAGCCGCGAAACAACGTTTCCATCAGGATCCTCGATCCGATAAACCTCCACTGCCCCAAAAGCTTGCTTGTAGAATTCCACAGCGCGTGCGCCGCCTCGAACTGAAAGCCACGGCGATAGGGTTGTCCTCGTGGGCGCGCTCGATGCATCCATCATGACCGCAAACCCTCCTTTGTCCTCAATCGTAGCGAAACGGCGGCGGCCATTGCCTCGCCCTGCGCCGCGAGCTTAGAATTCCCGCTGAAATCGTTTTCACAAAAACCGAGTCCGCTGCAATCCAAGTCACGAAAGGCCCCATCATGCGCATCGCCGCCTCGCTCTGTCTTGCCGCTCTTGCTTCCCTCGCCTTCATCGCCAGCAACCCCACGCCATCCGCCGCCCAATCCGCCCCCATCACCGCCGCCACGCCCCCCATGGGCTGGAACAGTTGGAACTTCTTCGCCGGGAAAGTCACCGATCGGGACATCCGCAACGCCGCCGACCAGCTTGTCTCGACCGGCATGAAGGAC
>PMXB01000039.1 GCA_003165935.1 Acidobacteriaceae bacterium
GACGCGCTGGAGGCGGTGATTGAGAAGCGGATCCCGCTGGTGGTGACCTGCGCGGGACCGATCACGGTCTCGGATCAGCATCGGGCGTGGCTCATTCCGCTACTGAAGGCGGCGAACACCGCATACATTACGGTTACTGATGCGATCTGCTACCACGATGGGCACGACTGCCTCACGAAGACGGCGGAACGGCCGATTCGCGAGGTGGAGCTGTTTGGAGACGATGGAGCGCTGCGCGAGTATGGCGTGATTCGGGTTGCGGATACGGGGTTTGCGGAGCAGGTGTTGTTTGACCAGGACGCTGTGGCAACGGAGATTCTACAGAAGCCTGAGTTCCAGAAGCGGATGACGACGACCGAACGGAACTACCTGCTGGGCAAGGAATTTGGCGCACGGGAAAAGGCACTGGGTGTTGCACCCGGCTTGATGAGCACCTGCGCGGAGATGGAATTGCCGGTGTTTATTGGAGCGCCGGCGGATGGCAGTTTGTTTCTGAATTCGGTGAAGCTGTGGACGCTGGCGCGGCTGGGGAAGATCAAATACGGCTTCGATTACGATCTGCACGAGGATGTGTTTGAATCGTGCGCGTACCACCACTGGGGGCTGTTTGAGTCGGAGGCGAAGTCGCTGGCGATTCTGATTCTGGGNNGAGGCGGTGTCGTGGGGGAAGGTGAATCCTGAGACGTACACGACGCAGACGGTGAGCATGCAGGGGGACTACTCGACTTACATGCCGTTTCTGGTGCGGGCGCTGGTGGGGAAAGAGCTGCTGCACAACCCGCCGGAGCCGCTGCGGCTCTATGGCAAACGAGAGGCGCTGAAGGACAGGCTGCTGGCGGCAATTGGGGACGACGAGGGAGCCATGAAAGAGATGATGGCGTCGCTTTCGCTGCCGTTGGGGCTGAAGGTCTAAGCGGCTGAATGATCCGCACATTCCAGGCGAACTTCAATCCCCAACAGACTGTTGTAGAAGTAGTAGAAACCCGAAATCCCGAAAGAACCACCCCTCAGCGGCTTCTAAAGCCGCGTTGATCCCTGGGGCCTTACGGCACGACGAAAGTCGTGCCCTTTCAAAACCTCGACGCAGCGGAGTTTTTCCACGAGCTGTGAAGCCGTGCCCTTTCAAATCGCCGTCTCCGAGATCCTTGAAATCGACCGTTGCCAGGCCTGATTTCCCCGCGTTTTCGGCGAACTCCAATGCAAAAGTTAACGGGCAAACCTGCGAGGGTTGAGCACGGCGATTTCGCTGTCGGCGGCGGCGCAAGTGTGAGGAGGATCACGCGTGCGAGCGGGGGAATGCGGAAAGGAAAGGGGATGGACTGCGCAGACGACAGGGGCGTTATCACAGTTTTGGGTTACGAGGTACATCGGACTGTGACTCGCATCACTGGCGGGAAGATATGAAACGAGTATTTCTTGCTGGTGCCGGAGAAGTGTTCAGCCGGCAGCAGGAGCCAGAAAGATGACGCAAGGAATGAGATTGGCGGCTATGTTGGTTTTGGCCGCGAGTGTGGTTACGCCGGCGTTCGCAGGAACGGGCGAGGCAGATTACAAGGCCAAGTGCGCAAGCTGTCATGGTGCAGATGGGCTTGCGGCAACGCCGATGGGCAAGATGTTCAAGATCGCCTCATTCAAGGATCCGGGCCAGGTGAAGCTGACGGATGCGGAGATGATCGCATCGACCACGAAGGGAAAAGGGAAGATGCCGGCCTACGATGGCAAGCTGAGTGAAGCGCAGATCAAGGACGTGATCGCGTACATTCGGACGCTGCAAAAGTAACGAGAACAGGCCAGGCCTGAATGCCGGCCGTGACAGCGGGGATCGGGGCGCAGAATACCGATCTCCGTTCTCCGAGCAGCCTGTGGCAGAAGTCAGAATCCCAAAAGAGCCATCCCTCAGCGGCTAAAGCCGCGATGACTATTGGGGCTTGGAGGCACGACTAAAGTCGTGCCCTTTCAAAACAGGATTTTCGCCACGGGCTACCAGACACGCGCAGGCACCGGGATACTTTGCCGGAGCCAATATGAAGAACGTTTCGCTGATCATTGCGGTCATTGCCTTGGGTGCGTTCGCAGCAGGAACTGCGCACATTGGGGCACAGAGCAGTTCGGAGTGTCTGACATGCCACGGAGACGCGAGCATGCAGGATTCATCGGGGCACTCGATCGCTGTGGATGGGGACAAGTTTCATGGAAGCATCCATGGGCCCCTGGAGTGCACGAACTGCCACGCGGATATCAAGGGGTATCCGCACCCGGACAAGATTGCTGCTGTCCAGTGCGAGACCTGCCATGCGGACGAGGCGAAGGGCTTGGTGGGCAGTGTGCATGCGGATGGAAAAGAGCATCCTTGCACGAGCTGCCACGGAAACGCGCACGAGATTCAGCCCAAGACCGATCCACGCTCGGCGGTGTATCCGCTGAATGTGCCGAAGACCTGCGGCAACTGCCACGGTACCGAGGGGATGGCCAAGAAGCATGGGCTGGCGAGCGTGTATCCGCTGTACATGGACTCGATNNTGAGCCGGAAGGATCCGGAGAGCCCTACATACCGGTCGAATGTACCGGCGACGTGCGGGAAGTGCCACGCGGGTATCGAAACCGATTACATGACGGGCATTCACGGCAAGGCTGTGGCGGCGGGGAACAAGAACGCGCCGGTATGCTCGGATTGCCACACGGCGCACGCGATTGAGCAACCGACGGCAGACGCGTTCCGCATGCAATCGACGCCAATTTGCGGAAACTGCCACAAGGAGAAATTCTCGACGTACCGCGACACGTTCCACTCGCAACTGGGCTCGCTGGGCGGATATGTTGAGACGGCGCGCTGCTGGGACTGCCATGGCGCGCACGGGATATTGCCGGCGAGCGATCCGCGGTCACCGGTGGCCCCGGCGAACCTGGTGGCGACGTGCGGACGGTGCCATGCAGGAGCGAACGCGAGCTTTGTGCAGTATCAGCCGCACGCGAACGCGCACAACCGGAAGCTGAACCCGGCACTCTACTACATCGGGTTGTTCATGAACCTGTTGCTGGTGAGCGTGCTGACATTCTTCTTGATTCATACGATTTTGTGGTTGATCCGCCAACGCCTGGAACAGGTGAAGAGAAAGTCGACTGAGGGAGGAAACAATGCCTGATCTGGAGAAAGCGGTAGCAGGCGGTAATGGGAGTGCAGCGGAGAGCGGACGATATATTCGCCGCTTCACCTCGGCGCAGAGATGGATGCACGGCGTGCTGTTCAGCTCGTTTCTTGGGCTGGCAGCTACGGGGCTGCCGATGCGCTTCAGCCAGAGCTTCTGGGCGCGGAAGTTTGCGGCGGGGGTGGGAGGATTTGGGGCGATCATCTTCTTTCACAAGCTGTGCGCGCTGGTGCTGACGGTTGCATTCCTCATCCACCTGAAGAACATCTTCCAGCGTGGAATCGTGAACCGCGAGAAGGGCATCTTCTGGGGGCCGAACTCGATGGTGGCCAACTGGAAGGACGTGAAGGATCTGATTGGACACCTGCGCTGGTTCGTGGGGCTGGGCAAGCGGCCGACGTTCGGGCGCTACGCATACTGGGAGAAGTTCGACTACTGGGCGGTGTTCTGGGGGATGATTATCATCGGCTTCTCAGGGTACGCCATGTGGTTTGCGCCGTTCTTTGCTCGCTTCCTTCCCGGGTGGGCGCTGAATGCGGTGCTGGTGGTTCACAGCGAAGAGGGNNTTTCCGATGGACATGGTGATCTTTACGGGCGTAGAGAGCGAAGAGGAGTTCAAGCATAAACGGCCCGAGGAATTCGACGCGCTGGTGAAGGCAGGAAAGCTGGAGTCGCGGCTTGGACCTGCGCCGGCAACGTGGTGGATCAACTTTGCACGGGTAATTGGATTCACGGCAATCTTGATTGGGCTGACGCTGCTGGTGCTGACGCTGAGTGCGTACTTCACGTAGGCCCAGGGCCCAGGGTTCAGGGGCCAGGGACTAGCAAATGGTGCTGAGCGATGCGCGCAAGTCAAAAAGCAAATTCGTAAATTGATTTGCGCGCGTCGTACGGGCTATCGAGTAATTGGGGAGCGTTCGAGTGGATCTCTTGGGGCATCTGGGCGGGGCGTGGGGGAAAGTGTCGGTTGGGGCGGGGGTTCCATACACAGGCAGTGATTCGAGTCACTGAGGGGCGGCACAAATGAGAGTCTTCTCGTAGGCGTGAACAGGGATAGAAGTGTCTACTCTCAAACGTCTGTTGTGATGCGGGCGATGTTTGCCTTCGCGGTCATTGTGGTGGTTTCCGGTGGGGCTTGCGCTTCGTTTGCAGCGCCGAAGCCAAAGGATCAGGAGTGTCTGGCTTGTCACGGAGACAAGACACTGACCACGACCGAGAACGGCAAAACTGTCAGCTTGTACGTCGATTCCGACAAGTTCAAGCACTCGACGCACAGCCGGTTGTTTGGATGCGTGGACTGCCACACCGATGTGAAAGAGGCTGTACACACGACAACTCCAATGAAGGTGGAGTGCGGGACGTGCCACGAGAAAGAGCAGGCAGCCTGGCAAGGGGGCATGCACGCACGGGATAAGAGCAAGGGCGCGACGTGCGTCGATTGCCACGGGGATGCGCACGAGATTACGGGCGGGGGCGATCCGAAATCGCTTGTAAGTCATGCGATGATTCCGGCGACGTGCGGGCGGTGCCATGGGCAGAAGTTTGTGGTGGGCGCGGACGGAGTGAGCGCGCAGACCTACATGAACTACCAGGAGAGCGTTCACGGGAAGGCCATTGCGAATGGCTCGACCAAAGCGGCCGTATGCACGGACTGCCATGGAGACCACGAGATTCTGGCTGCGAATAATGACAAGTCACCGATCAACAAGTTCAATGTGCCGCAGACGTGCGGAAAGTGCCACGTACAGATTTCGCAGACCTTCATGCAGAGCATTCATGGGCAGGGGATTGCGAAGGGGAACGGTCTAGCGCCGTCGTGCACGGATTGCCACGGGATTCACTCGATCAAGTCGCACCTGGATCCGAACTCGTCAGTCAGCGAGCAGAATGTGGCGCGAACGACGTGTGCGCGGTGCCATGAAGGCGTGCGGCTTTCGCAGGAGTTCGGTTTCGCGGGGAACCGTGAGTCGACCTACCTGGACAGTTATCACGGGCTGGCGACGCAGGGCGGGTCGGTAGTGGTGGCCAACTGCGCGAGCTGCCATGGGGTGCACAACATTTTGCCTTCGAGCGATCCGCGGTCGACCATCAACAAGGCAAACCTGGATGTGACGTGCGGGCAATGCCACAAGGGCGTGACGCAGAAGTTTACGCAGACCAAAGTGCACATGGATAGCGGGGTTTCAAAGGACGTTGGATCGATTGTGGTGAAGTGGATTCGCTGGATCTATCTGTTGCTGATCTTTGGCGTTATTGGCGCTATGGCGCTGCACAACGGAATCATCTGGCGGAGCAAGACCGCAAAGATCCGCGCGATGCAGAATCCGATGATGACGCGGATGAGCACAAACCAGCGTTGGCAGCACCTGGTGCTGCTGACGAGCTTTATTGTGCTGGTGCTGACGGGATTCGCGCTGAAGTTTCCGCACTCGTGGTTTGCGCAGGTGCTGGCGTTAGGCGAGATTACGCGCAGCGTCACGCATCGCGTGGCGGGCGTGGTGCTGATTGCCGCGGGGATCTATCACGTGATCTATCTGGCGATGCTTGCGGAAGGACGGAGGCTGATTCGGGACCTGACGCCGCGGCCGAAAGACGTGACCGATGCCTGGGGTACGATGCTCTACCACCTGGGACTGCGGAAGGACCGGCCGCAATTTGGACGATTCACCTACGGGGAGAAGGCTGAGTACTGGGCGCTGGTTTGGGGCACGGCGCTGATGGGGCTGACAGGGATTATGCTGTGGGCCAAGGTATGGGTGGGGAACTTGCTGGCGCGGTGGTGGGTGGATGCGGCGACGGCAGTGCACTACTACGAGGCGATCCTGGCCACGCTGGCGATTGTGGTGTGGCACTTCTACCAGGTGATCTTCGATCCGGATGTGTATCCGATGAATATGGCGTGGTGGGACGGGAAGATGCCGGTGGAGAAGTACAAGCACGAGCATGGGGCGGATGTGGAGACGTTGAAGAACGAGGGTGAAGGAAAAATGGAGTAGGGACGTAGGGACTCGACGGCTAGTGGCGCGGGACTAGTCGTCGAGTACGTTCGAGTCGTTTAGCTTGCATTCAGGGAAGTTCTTCCTGGGGAAATTGGGGTGCTTCCCGTCGTATTCGAGCGGTTCTGATTTCAGGGTCGTTCCAAGCTCTTTCATAACAAGAATTGTGTTTTCGTGGTACCACGGGGCATCGGGCCTGTCAGGGCTGTCGCTCGGCATCGGTTCGAGTCCCGTATATACGCCATCTGCAACCGGCGAAGCCGCGATTAGTTTGGCCGTGGATGCGGCTTGCGTGAGAGCAGGCAAAGCGAGTCCCAGAAACAAGATCGATATCTTTGGGATTGGGTTCATGGGAGCAATGTACACCTGACCAAAGAAAAAGGGGAGCGGTCGATGGGCTGCTCCCCTTCTGCTTCGTTGTCCGGAACCGGACTTTGATCCGTTCTATGCAGTCGTCTTGGCGCAGAACTCGTCGAAGGCGCGAACCAGTTCTCCCGCAATCTGCTGGGCCGTAGCCTGCTCAATAACAAAACGCTGCATCAGGTAGACCAGTTTTCCATCGCGGAGAATGGCAATGGCCGGCGAAGTGGGTGGTTGAGGGGCAAAGTATTCGCGCGCACGCTCGGTGGCTTCGCGATCCTGGCCAGCGAACACCGTAATCTTGTGGTCGGGCGCATTTGCGGAGTTGGCCAGTGCCAGCCGCACGCCGGGGCGCATCTTGCCGGCGGCGCAGCCGCAGATCGAGTTCACAACCAGCAGGGTGGTTCCGGGCTGGGCGAGCGCCGCATCCACGTCTTCGGCGGTGCGGGTTTCTTTGATCCCGGCGCGGGTCAGTTCCTCGCGCATGGGAATTACCATCAGTTCTGGGTACATGTATGCCTCCGGCTGGGAAATCGCCTGTCCCTATTTTAACGTGAAACGGCAATTCTGGTGTTCTTGACCATGCAGATAGAAGAAAACAAGTCGCTGGCCCCCCTAACCACCTTTCGGATCGGCGGTGCGGCTCGGTGGTACGTCGAGGCCTTGTCGGAAGACGACGTTGTCGAGGCGACCAGATGGGCAGAAAAGCAAAGGGCGCCACTTCTCGTTCTCGGTGGCGGCAGCAATTTGCTGGTATCGGACTCTGGTTTTAATGGACTGGTTCTACGGATCGGGCTCAAGGGAATCAGGGTATTTGTGAATGAAAATCCCAAAAGAGAGCTCGACGATCCCCGGGGCTATGACGTTGCCGCCGGTGAGGATTGGGACCAGTTTGTTCAGCGTGCTGTCGACGATGAATGCGCGGGAATCGAGTGCCTTGCCGGCATTCCCGGTACTGTTGGCGGAACTCCGGTCCAGAATGTGGGCGCATACGGGCAGGAAGTATCAACAACGATTGCTTCTGTCAGAGCATTGGACCTGCATGAAGGAGTTTTTCGTTTTTTCAGCAACTCCGATTGCGAGTTTGCCTATCGCAAGAGCCGGTTCAACGCCGAGGAACGTGGACGATACATTGTGACACGTGTTGTCTTCGCCTTGCGGCCTGGCGGCGCGCCAGAGATCAAATACAACGAGCTGAAATGGGCCCTTGATGCGGTGACTCCAACCGGGGTTCAGCCAACGCTGGCAGAAGTCGCGGCAGCGGTACGGCGGCTGCGCCAGAACAAGGGGATGCTGCTTGTCGAAGGCGATCCGAACTGCCGGAGCGCTGGTAGTTTCTTCAAGAACCCGGTCGTAACCGCTTCGCAGGCAATGGATATTGCGGCAATATGTGACAAGGAACCTCCGCGGTATCCAGCGGGCGCAGGTGGACCCTCGGCGGACTTGGTCAAGATTCCCGCTGCGTGGCTCATCGAGCAGGCTGGATTCACAAAAGGATATCGATTGGGAGCTGCGGGGATCTCGTCGCGCCACACGCTTGCACTGGTCAACCTTGGCGGCGCAACGGCGCAGGAGATTCTGTCGCTTGCTTCGCAGATCACGGACGCGGTTGAAGGCCGATTTGGGATCCGACTTGAACGTGAACCTGTGCTTGTGGGCTTCGACTGAGATCGCGGATTGCTCGCATTTCCCAAGGACGATGCGTTTGCGCAGAATTCAGGGTCCGGCGAAGTCGCTTAGGGCGAGGATGCCCTCAGGACAGCCGGTCCGGAGACCGGCGCTACAACTTTCGGCAGCCTGTGAGAAATGCAGGCTCGTACCTGGATATTCCTATCTTCCGGCGATTCGAGCCAGCAGCCTCTGCCGCTCGTGCGCGAGCACCTGGTGCGCCGGTCCCTGCGCCTCAAGCTTGCCATCCATCAGAAGCACGACCGAAGCACCGGTCGCAAAGGCATCGGTCGCATCATGAGTTGCCATCAATGTCTGCACACGGTTTGCAGGCAGCCAACGCTGAAGCCTATCGAGCAGCGCATCGCTGGCCGCGCCGTCGAGCGCTGAGAACGGTTCATCGAGCAGCAACAGTCGCGGGCGCGGAGCCAGCGCGCGGGCCAACGCAATGCGCTGCGCCTCGCCGCCTGAAAGCTCCCTCGTCCGCCGTTTCACCAGGGACGTCGCGTCGACCAGTTCCAGCATCTCTTCGACGCGTGCCTTGCGGCTCTTTCGATCGAGGCCGCGAAGGCCATACTCAATGTTGGCGACAACGCCCAAATGGGGGAACAGCGATGGTTGCTGCGCTACGAGCGAGGTCTGACGTTTCCCCGGCGGCAATGCAAACCCGTTTGCCGAATCCGTAAGCGTTTGTCCGTCCAGCGATATCTTTGCGCGCTCAGGTCCATGAGCCGCTGGTAGGTCGAGCCCAGCCATGACGCGCAGGAGCGTGCTTTTGCCGGAGCCAGACGGGCCAAACAGCACTGTCCAGTCGGAAAGAAGCAGGCTATCCACCTCAAGCCAGAAGCTGCCCCGCCGCGCCTTGATTGAGATCTCAACCACGGCGACCTCCCCGCGGTCGCCAGCCGACGTAAATCACGGCAAGCGCCAGGACGCTGAGCGCAAAGAGGACCGCCGACGTCCGGGCCGCGGCCCCGTAATCAAAGTTTTCCACCTGGTTGTACAGAACAATCGAAAGGGTGCGCGTTGCACCGGGAATATCGCCTCCGAGCATCAAGACCACACCAAATTCGCCAATAGTATGCAGAAAGCTCAATACCGCAGCGACCAGCAGAGACCGTTTTGCAAGTGGAACCAGGAGGCTGAGGACCACGCGCGCAGGACCTGCTCCCAACAGCCGCGCAGCATCCACGTAGGCCGTCTCAACCGCCGCGAACCCAGCAACAAGTGGCTGCACAGCGAACGGCAGACTGTAAATCACGGATCCAACCACAAGGCCGGTGAAGGAGAACGCCAGTGGATGGCCCAGGATCGCGGCAATGGCCCGCCCGAACATGGTCCTCGGTCCCAGGAGGACCAGCAGGAAAAACCCCAGTACGGTGGGAGGAAGCACGAGGGGCAGCGCGGCAATTGCCTCAACCACCCCGCGCCAACGGCTGCGGCCCAGCACCAGCCACGCCGCCATTGGAACGGCCACCGCAACCAGAATTGCCGTTGTGATTGCAGCGAGCTTCAGGGTGAGTGCGAATGCTTGCCAGTCCATTTGTTCTACTTCACAGGTGTCAGCCCGCCTTTGGCAAGCTGAGCCTGAATTGGATCTGAGAGTAGAAAGTCGAGAAGCTTGTGCGCCGCGATGCGCTGGCTGGTGCTGCTCACGATGACTGCACCCTGCTCAATCGGCGGATACAGGTCGCGGGGAATGACGAAGTAGGCGCCCGATGCTGAAAGGCGGGGTGTCATCGCGGATGTAAGCGAGATCAGACCCGCATCGGCATTGCCTGAGTCAACGAACTGCGCCGCTTGTGAGATGTTTTCCGCGGTCACGAGGCGCGGCTTGAGGGTGTCGTAGAGCTTCAGACTGGTCAGTGCCGCAACCGCCGCACGGCCATAAGGCGCACGATCCGGATTGGCGATCGCCAGCCGTTTCAAGTCCTGACCCCTGAGCAAGTCGAGCGATGGAGCGGGAAGATGCGAGTCTTTGCGCGTCCACAGGACCAGTGTTCCGCGCGCGTAGACGATCGGTGTGGTCGAATCGGCGGTGCCTGCCGCATCCGCCAGCCCAGCATCGATCAACTTCTTGGGATAACCGAGATCGGCGGAGAGGAACAGATCGAAGGGCGCGCCGTTCTGAATCTGCATGGCGAGAGCCGCCGAGGCCTGGAAGGTCGCCTCGGCGTGGATACCGGTAGCTTTCTGGAACTGTTCGAGAATTGGCGGCAACAACGGCTCAAGGTCCGCTGCAGCGGCAACGCGAAGGGGCGTCTGAGCTGGGGCAGGGAAGACAGTTCCCGCGAATGCGACGGCAACCGCCAGGGCCGAAAAGAGCGACCGCGTGCCTCCAACTCGAACGAGTTTGGCGGATTCACATGGGGAAGAAAGCATCATAGGAGGAACCTCTCCACGAGCGCAAAACGTGCTCGCACTGTTAGGCTAACAACAGGATAGGCTAACACTTGGGCATGAACGACAATCTTCATCAACTACGCTGTTTCGGCTGCGGTTCGCAGATCGTGGCTTCCGACTCCAAGCCCGATTTTCGGTGCTCCATTTGTGGGGACCTATTTGAGGTGGAGTACCCCGGCTGGCAGGCGCGCAAGGGGCCCGACCGCCCCAACGCGGGCGCATTGAAATGGCTGTGGCGCGAGCGTCGGATGTCGACCGAGGCGCTCGACCAATCCGGTGTATGGCGTTTTCGCGAGCTTCTCCCTATTCTCAACAACTTCGGCAACGCCGTAACTCTGCGCGAGGGGAATACGCCGCTTTACCATCTTCCCCGCGCCGCTCGGGCACTCGGCATCGACCAGCTTTACGCCAAGCATCAGGGTATGAACCCGACCGGCTCTTTTAAAGACACCGGAATGACGACGGCTCTCAGCGTTGCCCGCGAGCGAGGCTTCGAGTGGGTCGCCTGCGCCTCAACAGGGAATACCTCTGCGGCCATGGCCGCCTATGCGGCGCGCGCAGGTCTGCGCAGCCTGGTGCTCATCCCTGACGGCAAAATTGCCTGGGGCAAACTGGCTCAGGCGATGGATTATGGCGCGGTTACCTGCCAGGTGAAGACCGACTTCGATGGATGCGTTCGTGTCCTCACACAGGTCGTGAAGGCAGCACACATCTACTTGCTCAACTCCGTCAATCCTTATCGTCTCGAAGGACAAAAGACACCCGCCTTCGAGTTGGCAGAGGCCTTCGATTGGAACGTCCCTGACCACGTAATCGTGCCGGGGGGCAACCTCGCGAATAGTGCAGCTCTTGAAAAGGGCTTCCGCGAGATGGTCGAGCTGGGTCTGGTTGCGCGCATGCCGCGAATATCGGTGATTCAGGCTGCCGGAGCCAATCCGCTAGCTCGAAGTTTTGTGGAGAACGCTGGCACTGCGATGACACCGGTTGAAGCGCACACGCGAGCAACTGCAATTCGAATAGGAAACCCGGCGTCCTGGCGCAAAGCCGCGCGGGCTATTCAGACGACAGGCGGCTGGTGCCTCGACGTCACCGAGGCGGAGATTGCGATTGCCAAGGCCGAGATAGGCGCTGAAGGTCTCGGGTGTGAACCGGCCTCAGCAGTGACGCTGGCCGGACTGAGGAAGCTGCGCGCACAAGGCTCGATCGCTTCCGGCGAGACGGTGGTGCTCATTCTCACGGGCCACTCGCTGAAAGATGCTGACTACACGATCGACTTTCATCGTGGCGAGTTGCTGCGCGACGACGAGAAAATCGGCCACGAAGACGAGATCAACAAGCTGCGCCGCAATGCAGTGTCAGTAGAACCGACGATGGACGCTGTGCTTGCTGCGTTACGGGGCGTTGTGGGATGAGCTCCGATCCAAGCCTGAATCCGTCTGCTGCATCGGGTGGAAAGATTCACCTTCGCCTGCCGGCAACCTCGGCGAATCTCGGCCCGGGGTTTGATGCAGCCGCCGTTGCACTCGACTTCGCGTTGGAGATCGATGCAGAGCCGGCGGCAGAGTTCTCCATCCAGGCGTCGGGGCGCGATGCGGAACGCTGCGCAAATCTTGACGACAATCTGATCCTTGGTATCTACAAAGAACTTCTATTGAGCCACGGACGGCCGGTGGTTCCGCTGGCGATCCGCATGGACAACGGAATTCCGCTCGGGATGGGCTGCGGCTCATCGGCAGCGGGCCGCCTGGCTGCGATTGCCCTCGCTGTGCACTTCGGCCAACTCGGCTGGAACTCCGACCGCATTCTTGAAGAGGCCTGCGTTCTTGAAGGCCATCCGGATAATGCGGCAGCATGCTGGCTGGGCGGCTTTGTTGCGGCTGCCAGCGAAGGCAGAACCGTTCATGTTGCCCGCGTCGAGCCGCCGGAAGAATGGCGCGCCGTCGTTGCAACCCCTTCCGAACCTTTGGCCACGAGCAAAGCCCGTGCAGCGTTGCCAGCGACCTATTCACTCGCCGACGCAGTCTTGAACATCCAGTCGGTCGCACTCCTGGGGCTCGCATTTGCCCAGGGCAGGGGAGACCTGCTCCGCGCGGCCATGCAGGACCGGATTCACCAGCCGTACCGTGGTCCGCTTTGCCCGCTCCTTCCGAGACTTCTGCCACTTGCCGGCAAAAGCGGTATTCTGGGTGTGGCATTGAGTGGCGCCGGGCCCTCTGTGCTCCTGATCATCGAGAGCGAACGGAGCCTGGATGCGGCTTTGGCCGCTATTCGGCTTCAGATCAATGACCTACAGGACGTCGAACTGCGGGTATCCCGTCTTGAGGCGCATGGCGCACGTGAGATGGCTCCGAGTTTCCTGGCCGGAAAATAGTCTGGATGGAGCAGGCGAATGGGAGAAAGGTCGATTACCGGGTATCGAATCAGTAAACCATTCATGCTAGTTAATATCTAAATAGATAATCACCCAACGGTCATTACTTTTTGTCATTACTGAAGTTTTCTTGATATTCCAGCAAGGAACACATACATTCGCAGCGTGGGCAGTTCTGGGGGAGGGCTGCTCTAGCGCCCGTGGTCCTAATCAGGATCCGGGCGCTTCTCTTTTGAGCCAGTGGAAAGGTTTACCTTCTGATAAACCTCGTGACCGCTGAGTCGCGCCACCAACTTGAAACCATCGCACCACGAAGGTAACGTTCTCTGATTGCACCTGACTTGCGACTTTCGCACAGCCGTGCGCATCTTAGAGAAGCACGGTTGCCGATATACTGATTATAGACAGGCAAACGCAAGGAGGAACATGGCAGGAGCAGGTGTTTTGGCAGTAAGCGACGCAACGTTCGACAAGGAAGTGCTGCAAAGCGAGCAGCCGGTGCTGGTGGATTTCTGGGCGGCCTGGTGCGGCCCTTGCAAGGCGATCGCGCCCATCGTGGACAGCGTTGCGACGTCCTACGCAGGCAGGCTGAAGGTTACCAAGGTTGACGTGGACTCGAATAGTGCGACACCTTCGCGCTACGGAATTCGAGGGATTCCGGCATTGCTGTTCTTCAAGGGCGGCAAGGTTGCGGACCAGGTTGTCGGCTACGTTCCGCAGGACGTGATTGATGAGAAGATCCAGAAGTTACTGGCCTGATCTCGGCACAGATTTGAAGCGACACAAGCCCGGCTTTGGCCGGGCTTTGTTGCGTGAAGCGAATTGTTTTGGGCGAAACGATCGGCGGGGATTTCCAGAAGCTGTCTCATAAATCTTGGCGAGCCGAAAGAGAGCATCCCTCAGGGGCTAAAGCCCGCGTCTTTGTTGGCCTTTGGCGGCACCCTTCGACTGCGCTCAAGGCAGGCTCTGAAGTCGTGCCTTTTCAAAGCGCCATTCTTGCGCCGCGGCTGAAGGCGCGTCCTTACAAAACACCATTTAGGAGACCAGTTCTAGTGTCCCGCCGGCGAAGCCATGGCAGCCAGCGCAGGAATTGGCTCAAGACCAAGTCGAGTGCGGCAATCGTCAAGAATATCTTTGGTGCGGGTGGCCCCAACGCGCGTCACTCCGATGGCGCGCACAGCGAGCAGGGCATCCAGGTCGCGAATTCCGCCGGCCGCTTTCACCTGCACGCGTGGTGGTGAATATTTGCGCATTAATTGGAGGTCGGCCTTGGTGGCTCCGCTGGCTGCATACCCGGTAGAAGTCTTCACCCAATCGGCACCCACCTCGCTGGATATCAGGCATAGCCGCTGCTTGGATGCGTCGTCAAAATACGCGTTCTCGAAGATCACCTTGATCTTCGCCCCGGCGCCGTGAATCAGCGACGCAAGCGTGGACAACTCATTCTTCACGTACGCCCAATCGCCGCTCCTTGCCTTGCTGATGTTGATCACCACATCCAACTCTTTCCCGCCGTCGACGAGCGCTTGCTTCGCCTCGGCTATCTTGATTGTGGTCGCATGGCCGCCATGCGGGAAGCCGATGGTTGTGCTCGCAATCACCGATGTGCCGGTAAGCCGCTGGGAAGTCTTTTGAAGGTAATAAGGCAGGATGCAGACACTCGCCACGTTGTAGCGGGTCGCAAGCAGAATTCCGTCATCCAGTTCTTTGGTGGTCAGTGCAGGATTCAGCAGCGAATGATCAATCATCTTCGCAATTTCGCGATAACTGTATGCAGGAGGCACGAGGGTTCTCCATTTGTGCAGGGGTTTTTTTGCCCGGAACCCGGGCTGCGATGAGCAAAGGGAGAAAGATCATGCTCACGCATCCAAACCGAGTGTACATCCAGAGCCGGGCTGGCTGCGATGGTTGCCTTGACCCCTGAGGCGCTGAAACACGCCTATTTGTACTTGCGAAGAACTCCCAGCACACGCCCTTGAATGGCAACTTGTCCGGCTGGAACGTAAATCGGTTCCATCTCGCTATTTGCCGGCTGCAGCCGCACCTGGCTCCCCTCGGCGTAGAACCGCTTGAGCGTAGTCTCGGCGCCGTGAACCAGCGCGACTACGATCTCGCCCTGGCGCGCCGTGCGCGTGCGCTCCACCAGCACATAGTCGCCGCTGATAATGTGCTCGTCTCGCATTGAGTCGCCCCGCACTTCGAGGGCGAATACATCGCGGTTTCCCACCACATCGTGCAGCGAAATGGTCTCCGGATTTTCGGTGGTCTCAACAGGCAATCCTGCGGCGATCCGCCCAGCCAGGGGCAGCCTATCGCTGGTCCGTGTCCGGGTTCCGGGCGGGACCACATCGATGGAGCGGCTGCGATTGTGCACACGGTCAAGAAGCCCTTTCTTCTCGAGGTTGGTAATGTGCTTGTGCACTGTGGCCAGGCTCTTCAGCCCCATACCGCGCGCAATCTCTTCAAACGACGGAGAATAACCGTTGCGCCCAACAAAGGACTCCAAAAAATCGAGGATCTCTTTCTGCCTACGCGTGACTGCCATGCGGAAAGTATAGCGAATAAAAAGCGAATCGAACAGAATTCTTTCTTTCTTCTCCACATCCAGAGGTAACCGGGCGGATTCCTCCCCGGTAAATGCCCGGATCCGAATGCCGTCACAGCCCGGCAAGAACCGGTTTGCGCTGCTTTTGGAGCCTTGGAAGCCGGTTCGGTCCTAAAGTTGCGCGATTGAGTTGCCGATAGATGGAACGAACGCTCGCCGGTCGTATCCAACTCAGCGCGGAGCACAGACGCCAGTGATTTCACTCAAGAAGTACCTTGATTCGGATAAGTCTGAATTGCCTCGGGTAATTCACCAGGACCCGCGCGAAGTGTTGCCTGCCGCCATCAAGGCCTATCGTTCGGCACTTGTTGAGATGGGAAGTTGCAGCACAGACGCTTGTCCTGCACTCGGCAATGACCTGAAACGCGAACTTGGCCGGCTGGAGATTGGCCTTGCGTCCGTGATGAACTGCGAGCAGGTTGAGACTACCCAAAAGAATGTCCAGGAGCAGTTACAGGATTGGGGGCGCCGAACCGCCGCTCACTATCGGCAGACTACCGGCGAGGTAAAGGACCTGCTTCTGGTGATGGCTCGTACCGCCGAGGCGGTGGGCGAACGCGACCAGCGTTGTGCCGGCCAGCTCAGCAACGTCACAACCCGCCTCGAACGCATCGCCAGCCTCGAGGACCTGGCGGAGATACGGGTCTCGATCGAGCAAAGTGCGACGGAGTTGAAGTGCTCTCTCGACCGGATGGCCGCGGAAGGCAAGGCGGCCGTCGAGCAACTGCGTGCAGAGGTATCGCTTTATCAGGCGAAGCTGGAAATCGCTGAAGAGACAGCCTCGCGCGACTCGCTCACGGGTCTCCGCAATCGCGTCTGGATGGAAGCTCAGATTGAGCGGCGTCTGGCGCGCAACGGGCCGCTCACACTCGCCATTGTCGACATCGACAAGTTCAAGGCAGTAAACGATGAACACGGCCATCTCGTTGGAGATGAGCTGCTTCGCATGTTCGCGGGCGAACTGCAGTCCGCCTCCCGCTCCACCGATCTGATTGGTCGCTGGGGCGGCGACGAGTTCATTCTCGCGCTCGAGTGCCGCCTTGAGGAAGCAAGAACGCAGATTGACCGGCTTAGCGCCTGGGCGTGCGGGAGCTACAAGGTCGGCGGCAGCGTGGTGCCCATCGAGATAGACGTCGAAGCATCGATCGGGCTGGCGGAACGGGCTCCTGAGGAGTCAATGGCCTCCATGCTCACTCGCGCCGACGCCGAGATGTACAGGCAGAAGAATGCCTCGCGCAACGGTCGCAAGCGCTTGAGAACCTGACGTTCGTTCAGGCCACGGCCGCTTTTGGGGCCGTGATGATGGGTCTATGGTGATCCCATTTCGGGATTGGATTCCGCCATGAATCCAACTCAGGAATGTTCCGTCGATCTTTCCTCGCTCAAATCTTGAGTTCCTCACTCTTCAGAGAGAAGGTGATTGTGTGCCCGGACTAATCAAGGCCGAGCGATATGTTCGATGCCCAGTATAGGCATCGGGTCGCGGGCACAGGAAGCGAAGGACGAGTTGCAATGAAGCTACTAATCGCCGAAGACGACAGCGCATTGGGGTTGTTTCTTAGCCGCGGCCTTGAGGCCGATGGTCACCGTGTTCGAGTGGCGCCGGATGGTGGTGTCGCTGTGGAAGCGTTTCGTCAGGATTTGCCGGACCTGACAATCCTCGACCTGAATCTTCCAGTCATGGATGGCGAGCAGGTTCTGGAGGAGTTTAGGGCCATTGACCCCGACTCGCCGGTGCTTGTACTAACGGCCCGGCAGGAGGTAGATACTCGAGTTCGCTGTCTCGACCGGGGCGCCGACGACCTGATGATCAAGCCGTTCAGCCTGCATGAACTGCGTGCGCGCTGCCGCGCTCTGTTGCGCCGCAAGCGGGACACGCGGCTTCAGTTGCGGGCCGGCGATCTTGAGCTCGACCGGCTGGATCATACCGTCCACCGCGATGGTCTGCCCATCCTGCTCACGAACAAAGAGTTCGCCTTGCTCGAGCGCCTGATGCTCAATCGCGGGCAATGTGTCTCCCGCGTCGAGCTTCTGGACACAGTTTGGAACATGGAGCCCGTGCAGACTACCAACATCGTGGATGTGTATATCAACTATCTGCGCCGCAAGCTGCACGATCCGCCGCCGGGCATTCTGATTCGCACCGTGCGTGGACAGGGATACATGGTTCCTTCGGATGCGGAGCTTGGTCTGCTTGTCTCCGCCGCCGCGCATGTCTTCGCTGAGCAACTCCCTGAGGTCCTCTCAGCCTCCGACATTCGCTGACCATTCTTAACTTATTTCCGCCGAGGAGAAAGCCAATGCAGTGTGTTCCCGTCTCCGTAGTTGCTTCCAATTCTGTGCGGCCGCGCACGCGCACCGTTCTTGTGGCCAGTGCCGATCGCAGTTTTCGCCAGCGAATTGCCGAAACTCTCACCGGGCTGCGCTGGCAGGTTCGCGAAGTCGAAGGCGGGGCGCAGGCGTGGGCCGAGGCTGACGCGGCTGCCCCCGAGGCATTCATCGTCGATGCGTGGCTGCCCGATCTTGAGATGGGAGAGTTTCTCAAGGAGTTTCACGGCAGATTCCCGGCAGTCGATGTGGTCACCGCCAGCGGTGAACCGGAGATAGACACCGCACGGGGCCCCTACCGCCAGGAACTGCTCTATGCGCTTCGCCGCTCCCAGGATAACGACACCGCGGTATGGAATGCCGCGCCGATGCTGGCGGAGCCAAACACAAGACCGGCGCGGACCACACCGGCCCAGGCGCAGCCGGAAACATATTCCGTGCAAACCTCGGCAGCAAACGGCTTCACTGGAGGCTCGATCGCGGTTCCAGGGAAGACTGTCTCCATTCGTCCCCTTGCGCCGACCTCAAATCCCTCCATTTCCAGCACGGAACGGCTTCCGGAACTGGTTGGCAACGATGCATCCATGCTTGAGGTCAGCCGCCGTGTGCGGCTGGTGGCTCCGCGCATGGCGCCGGTGTTGATCGAAGGGCCGACCGGATCCGGCAAGGAGCTGGTGGCTGAGGCGCTGCATCGCCTTTCAACGCGAAGCCGCAAGCCGTTCGTAGCCATCAACTGCGCGGCAATCCCCGAGTCGCTTCTCGAGGCCGAACTTTTCGGACACACGCGCGGCGCATTTACGGGCGCAGTGCAGGGCAGGGTAGGCCGCATCGAGGCAGCCGATGGCGGAACGCTGTTTCTGGACGAGATCGGCGAGATGCCCCTGGGTCTCCAGTCGAAGCTTCTGCGCTTTGTCGAGTGCGGCGAACTGCAACGTGTGGGCGACAACGAGACTGTGAAGGTGGATGTGAGGATTATCGCTGCGACCCACCAGCACCTTGCGCAACAGACGCAGAGCGGCGCATTTCGCGCCGATCTCTACTACCGGCTGGCGGTGTTTCTCATCCGCACACCCGCTCTTTCCGAGCATCCCGCCGATCTGGCGATGCTGGTCGACCACTTCCTCGCGCGCCTGGGCCGCGAAGCTCCGGTGAAGGGCATCGAGCCCGCTGCATTGGCCAAACTCGCCGCACACGATTGGCCAGGCAATGTGCGCGAACTTGAGCATGTGCTCGAACGCGCTGTAATCCTCGCCGGGGATGAGCCGGCGGTGAGCGCACGCGAGATCGACTTCGGCCTGAGTATCAATTAACCAAGTCAGGAGAGTCATCCCGCTGGCGAAGAAACCTTCGGAGGTTCGGGCTATGGACGTTGAGACTCGGATGGGCGAGGCAATCGGCCGTTATCTCGATCTTGCCACCAGCGAGATCAAGCTCACGGCCGCCAACATGGCCAACATCGATACGCCGGGATACAAGGCGGTTGGATTGGACTTTGAGGCCGAGATGCGCGAGGCGCTGGACGATGTGAACAAGGGAAGTCCTGCGCGGGCAACGCGCGTGCGCATTGTCGACGGCCTGGTCGCTCGTCCCGATGGCAACGATGTTTCGATGGACCGTGAGGGTCTGAACCTAGCCGAGGCGCAGTTGAAGTTTCGGGTCGGCGTCACGCTGCTGCACGCGGAAAACCAGCGCGTGATGGACGCCATCCGCGCCGACAGCAAGTAGTTGGGCGGATCTGAAGATTCCGGGGACTTCTGTCTCGGCAAGTTCGGTCCTGAGACGGCAATCAAAGGAGGGCGGCGATGAATCTATTCGCGATGATGGAGACCTCGGGTGGCGCGATGCAGGCCGAGCGCATGCGCGCGGAGGTGGTTGCAGCCAACATGGCAAACGCGGAGACGACGCGCACAGCTTCCGGAACCCCTTATCGCCGCCAGCATGTGGTCTTCGCGTCGAACACAGGCAGTACCGACTCGGCCAATCCGGACTTCAGCAGCGTTCTCGGCAATGAGGCCGGGAGTGTCTTCGCGACGCCGATCTCTGCGCCTGAGTCTGGCTCAATCTCCGGCCAGGCTGTTGTTCCCGGCGTGCACATTGCCGGCGTTGTAGAGGACACCGCGCCTCCGTTGAAGCGCTACGATCCGGGCCATCCAGATGCGGGGCCGGATGGCTACGTCGCTTACCCGGACATTAATCCGATTACAGAAATGGTGGACCTGATGGGAGCCACGCGTGCCTATGGCCTCAACAGTTCCGCCGTTCAGGCCGAGAAGGGCATGATCACCTCTGCACTCGATATCGCGAAGACTTAGGCGCAGGAGAGGTTCCAGAATCGAGCGGATAGAAGTGCAGCAGCGAATTATCAAAGCAGGAAATATCAAGGCAGGGAGGGACTGACCATGTTGCCCATTCTGAATCCAATTAGCTCAGCCGCGGGTCCGTCCAGTTCTTCCGCAGGCATCGGTCCCGGCACAGTGTCTTCAGCCTCGGGCTCATCGACAACCGAGCCGGTCGCGTTTTCCGGCCTGCTGACCGATGCTGTTGGTCAGGTCAGCCATCTTGAGGACGCGGCACGTACCGCGATGACCGGTCTGATGACCGGCACTGGAGTCGATGTTCACCAGGCGATGATCGCCACCGAGAAGGCAAGCATGGCCTTTGAACTCGCCCTCGCCGTGCGCAACAAGGCGGTCCAGGCCTATCAGCAGGTAATGGGCATGCAGTTCTAGCAGGACCGTGAATAGAGGAAAGGGAAGCAGTCCCTGGACAATATGGCCACCGGAACACAGTTGGAGAAGACCGCGATGGGGGTTCCCGTGCAGGCCGGATTTGCCGGGAGGCTGGGAGCCCTGGTTACGCGCGCGCGAGTGCTCTGGGCTGGTCTCCGGCCCAACCAAAGATTATGGGTCGGTGTGGCCGGAGGCCTTGTCGCGGCACTTCTGGGCGGCCTGCTCTGGTACGGCCTGCGCACCGACTGGCGCACTCTTTACGCCGACCTCGACCCGGACGATGCGCGCCAGATTGCTCAGACACTCACGCAGGCGCAGATTCCTTTTGACGTCGCGGCCAGCGGCGGCACCATTCGTGTTCCAGCCGCGCAACTGGACAAGGCTCGCCTGGCCACGGCGGCCAAGGGCGGCGTCAAGAGCGGGCGACTTGGCTTCGAGATCTTCGACAAGCCGAATTGGGTGGGCTCTGAATTCGACGAGCAGGTCAACTACCAGCGTGCCCTGGAGGGCGAACTCGAACACACGGTGGGCACTCTTGCCGATGTCGAATCGGCCCGTATCCATCTCGTAATGCCGCACGATTCGCTGTTCCGCGATCAGGAGCGTCCAGCCAAGGCTTCGGTTGTGCTCAGGTTGCGCCATCGGTCGCTGGCCGACGGCGAGCCTGAGGCGATTCGCAATCTTGTGGCCTCGGCGGTGGATGGCCTGACGGCCGACCGGGTTGTGCTCGTCGATGCTGCCGGTCATCTTCCCCTCGGTCCCAGGACCGCCGACGCGTTGCGCCTGACCGCCGAGCAGAATCTCGAAGAGAAGCTTGTCTCCACCCTTGAGCCGGTCACTGGCGTTGGCAATGTGCGCGCGTCGGTCACGCTCGACTACGATCCCTCGGCCAGCGAAGAGACGCAGGAGTCTTACGATCCGGACCAGACGGTCACGCTTTCAATGCAGCGGACCGAGCAGGTCTCCGGCCCGCAGCCAGTCGCAGCCGGGGTCCCCGGCGCGGCATCGAATGCACCCAATACGCAGTCCCTTCCCGTCTACCCGCAGGCGACGACACAGCCGCAAACGGCGCGGTCTGAGTCGGGAACGTATGGTGCTGCAAAGACGGTTCGCCACGTGGTCGAAAGCCCTGGAAAGCTGCGCCGGCTCACCGCGGCCATCGTGGTCAATGACCGGTTGACGCAGCCCGCATCGAAGGACAAAGGCGCGATCTGGCAGCCTCGTTCAGCGGAGGAGTTACGCAACCTCACCGCCCTGGCGCAGGCGGCGGTGGGCTTTGACACGGCACGTGGCGACCTGCTCACGGTCGAGGATTTTTCCTTCGATGCCAATCATGCGGCACCGCCGCCAACATTTCTCAGCCAACTGCTTGCCGGGGCTGAGGGTTCACCCGTGCTGATCAAATATGGCGCGATCCTTGCCGGGGTTCTGGTGATTGTGGCGTTTGGCGTGCGCCCCGCGGTTCATCGTATCGCGAGCTCTCCGGTCGCAGTTGCAAATGGTCCCCCAAAAGAGCTGGCGGCGAACGGGACACAGCCCATCCTCAACGTGCCAGAGCCTGCCGAGGCCGATCCGGAGCGGCAAAGAGCACAGGAGATTATTGGGCAAGTGTCTGACCACCTGAAGCGTGAACCATCGCACAGCTCGCGATTGCTGCAGAGCTGGATTCACCAGGATTGACCCGGGCGACCGCGAACGCGAGGAAACGGTATTGGCAGAACAGGGAAACGAAACCGGGGTCGCAAAGCGGCGTGAGTCAGCCGGCCTCTCCGGTGTGCGCAAGGCGGCGGTGCTGCTGGTTGCGGTCGGCGAAGAGGTGGCGCGGGAGATTCTGCGCGCCCTGCCCGAGGCCGACGTGCAGCGCCTGACGGAGGAACTGGCCGACCTGCGCGGCATTACACCGGAGCTCTCCTTCGAGGTGGTTGAGGAGTTCTGGGAGCTACTCGCTACCCAGGGCTTCATCATGCATGGCGGATTGGACTTTGCCAGCCGTCTGCTGGTAGACGCCTTCGGCAAGCCGCGCGCCGACGAGCTGCTCATGCAGCTTCGCCGCTCGCAGGAAGCTGCGCAAGGCAACCTTGCCAAGTTGCAGCGTACCGACCCCGCCCAGCTTGGCAAACTGCTTGACTCCGAGCATCCCCAGACCATCGCCCTGGTGCTAGCCCATCTCGATCCACGGCGCGCTTCGCAGGTGCTGGACAACCTCAGCGAAGACCACAAGGTCGTCTCCATCCAGCGGCTCGCCGAGATGCGCCAGTTCTCGCCGGAGATGGCACAAAAGGTGGCCCACATATTGCATCGACGCCTGGAGAGCGTAGGCGACACGGCACGTAAAAGCTACTCCGGCTTCAAGGCTGTGGCCGACCTGCTGAACCGGCTCAACGCCGAAGAGGCGAAGAAGATTCTGGAAACAATTGAAGAAGGTGAGCCGGAACTCGCCCTCAACATTCGCAATCTGATGTTTACCTTTGAAGATTTGGTTACGGTTCCCCCGGCCACGATTCGCGAGATAGTCTCCGGGGTCGATAAGCGAATGCTTGCCCTGGCCCTGCGCGGAACCAACGAGGACCTGCGCGCGCAGATATTCAAATCCATGAGCTCACGCGCGGTGGAGATGCTCAAGGAGGATATGGAGGTGTTGGGACCGGTGCGCTCGCGCGAGGTGGCGCAGGCTCAGCAGGAGATTCTGAATCTCGCCCGCCGCCTCGAGGCTGAGGGCAAAGTGGTGCTCAAGCTGGAAACCGGCGACGAGATGCTGGCGTGACCTGGGAAGATTCCGCGCCGTGGAGGAATGCTGGTGGAATTGTAAAGGCGCCAGCGTTGACGGCAGGGAACTGCTCCGAAAAGTGAGTGTGGTATTGCGAAGACCTGGCAGGAGAGTGCAGGCCGTCGAATGCGGAGGGAAGAGTTGAATTTGGCAGCAAGGGATGCGGAAGCCACAGAAGCGCCCCGCGTGGAGGTGTATGAGTATCCCTCCGGCGCAGGCGCCGGTTCGCGCTCCACGACTCCGCACGCGGGTGTTCTTTACCAGGGCGGGGTAAACACCCCTCAGGATGGTGCCGATCGCGGCCCATCTGACTCAGCCCGTGCTGAGTTCGACAGGCGCCTGGCCGAAGAGACGCGCCGTTCCTTTGAGGCTGGCCGCGAGCAGGGCCGCAGCGAGGGCCGCCAGGCGGAGCGCGAGGCGCAGGCGGGCGCGGTGGTGTCAGCCGAGCGGGAGCGACTGCGCAAGGCCGCCGAGTTGGTCGATCGGTTTGACCGCGAGCGCGAAGGCTATTTCGCTCAGGTCGAGCGCGAAGTTGTCGCCCTGGCTCTGGCCATCGCCGCGCGCATCCTGCGCCGCGAAGCGCAGATGGATCCGTTGCTGCTGACCGGCGCTGTCAGGGTCGCACTTGGCCAGCTCTCCGCATCGACATCCGCGCAGCTTGTGGTTCCTCCCGCTGAGCTGGACCTCTGGAAAGAAGCAATTGCGCACGCGCCAACCCTTGCTATTAGACCTTCGGTTGTTTCCGGAGAGGGAATGCGCCTGGGAGAGTGTGTAATAAAGACCGATCTGGGGACGGTGGACCTTGGGATTCGCAGGCAGCTCGGAGAGATTGAGAGCGGATTCTTTGACCGGGTTGGCGACTCCCCAGCGGCGCTCTCTGTCAAAGATTCTTCCGGGCGCGAGGCGGGGACATGACTTCTCCGGCTTCGGCGCACCTTGCGCACTACTTCGCCCGCCTTGAGCGCCGACAGCCGTGGCGCTGGCAGGGCCATGTCCTGGAGTCTCTCGGTCAGACCATCGAGTCCGCCGGCCCGGTGGCCTCGGTTGGCGAGTGCTGCCTGATCCGCGACCGTGAGCAGCAGAGCCACCTGGCGGAGGTGATCGGCTTCCGTGGCAATCACCTGCTGACCATGCCGGTTGACAGTACCGATGGCATCCGTTTCGGCGATACGGTCTCGGCTTTAGGTGTTCGACCGGAGATCGCGGTGGGTCCGGCCTTGATGGGCTGCGTTCTCAACGCGCTTGGCGAGCCTATGGATGAGGGAGGCCCAATGGCCACCTCTGACAATCGGCCTCTCGACGGGCTGGTCCGCTCGCCCATGGATCGTACTCCAATACGCGACGCACTTGGCACCGGCATTCGCGCGGTGGATGCCCTTTTAACCGTTGGCCGTGGCCAGCGCGTTGGGATCTTTGGGGGATCCGGGGTTGGCAAGAGCACCCTCATCGGCATGATGACGCGGAACACGGAGGCCGATGTCACGGTGGTTGGCCTGGTGGGAGAGCGAGGCCGCGAGGTTGGAGAGTTCCTCAAAGACTCACTCGGCTCCGAGGGCCGGGCCCGCTCGGTGGTAGTCGTCTCCACTTCAGACCAGTCGCCGCTGCTGCGTCTGCGCGCTGCTATGGCCGCCACTACAATTGCCGAGTCCTTCGCTGCCGAAGGCAGGCATGTTCTGCTGGTGCTTGATTCCCTTACGCGTTTCGCCATGGCGGCCCGCGAGATCGGCCTTGCGGCCGGGGAGCCGCCCACCAACAAGGGCTATACGCCTTCGGTATTTACGCGCCTGGCGCGACTGATTGAGCGCGCAGGCCAGTTCCGCACCGGGTCCATTACCGCCTTCTACACGGTGCTGATGGAGGGCGACGACCAGCAGGATCCGCTGGTTGATGCGGTGCGCGCGCTTCTCGACGGCCATATCGTGCTCTCCCGCGCGCTGGCCGCAGAGGGTTGGTATCCGCCCGTAGAGGTTCTTGATTCCATCAGCCGTCTTATGCCCGCCGTCGCGCTCCCCGACCACCGCGAGCATGCTGCCCTGGTGCGGCGCCTGATGGCGGTGTATGCCCGCTCCGAGGACCTGGTGCGCATCGGTGCTTACAAGGCCGGCGCCGACCCCGATCTCGATCGTGCTCTGCATGCGCGCGACTTTCTGCGGGCCTTCCTTACCCAGAGCACCGACCAACGCCCGCTGCTCGCCGACTCGGTCCGGGCGCTCGCTGAGCTTGCCCGGGAGATCTGAGCTGTGGGCAAGGTTGGTCTCGTCTCACGCGCGCTGCGCCGCCTGCTTCAACTTCGCCTGCTCGAGGAGGACCAGAGCCGCCTCGCCCTCGAGTCCGCCCTGGCCGAGTTGCATCGACTGGAGCGTGCCCTCGAATCCGCCGCGGAGCGAGGCCGCAACAGCCGCGAGCTGGTGCGTCGGGCAGCCTGCACAAACGACCTGCCTGACCGCATCGCCGGCCTTGAAGAGGGCCGCGCAGCGTTAAGGCAGGCGGTTTCACTGGAAGGGGCAATCTGCAAATCCCGGCTGGCCACCGACAGTCTCAGGGAAAACTATCAGTCTGCCCGCGTCGAGCGCCGCCAGGTGGAAACCCTCCTTCAGGAGGCCAGAGCGGCCGCAGACCTCGACACCACCCGTCGCAGCCAGCAGGCTCTCGACAATTGGTTTGGCAGCCGCTGTCAGGCCGCTCGGTCCGCGTCCGGGCGATCGGAAAGGGAAGAGGAATCTTGAGGAGAAATCGAGTGCCTATCCATGAGCATTCCTGAATCAGGAGCATTCGTTCCACTTCTGACAACTCTCTAACAGGCCCTCCTGCACTTTGGCACGGCATCTGCTCACCTTCTTGCCATGACCGGAGCGACCGCGGAACTGCCTATCTCCAGCTCGAGCCCAAACCTGACATCGAGGCTTGGCAATGTTACGGGCCAAAGTGGAAGGGCCGCACTTGAGCGTTCTCCGGCTAACGCGAATGAAATTGCCAATCCAAATGACAATGGATCGCCGGAAGTCGGGAGCTTTCAGTCCAACTGGCAAGCCATGGTGACGTCGATGGAAACACTGCATGGCGAGGAGCAGGATACGGGTTCTGCTGGGCCAGGGGCAGCATCCGTTCTCGGGCAGTCCAGCAGTTCTATCTCCGGGAAGGGAATCGCCCCAGCGACTCAAGCCGATTCACCCGGTGAAGTTGCCGGCTCGTTTCAAATTGCATCCAGTCCGACTGCCGGCAAATTGGTGCGCGATCAGCGAATGGGAGCGCACAAGGCAAGTCAGGACTCCGCCGCAGGACCTGCCACTGGGTCGATTTCATCCGCTGCGTCGCTTCGCAAGGACGGATCGCAGCCTATCCGATCAGACAAAGCATCTGCCGCATCCGACCCCTCCCATGGCGTGATGGCACCTGCTCTTGCGTTTGGTGGGGACCCATCCATGATGGCCAACATAGCGGCCGGGCATGCTTCGCACGCAGAGCCAGCCTCGTCTCGCGGGAATCGCGCAAGCACTGCTGCGGGCGGCGATGGTGACAGCCGGTCTGCATTGGCCGCTAACCCCGCATTCCCTGCCCATGGTCTTGCGATCGCCGGCACAAATGGGGAATCGCTCTCTCTTGCTGGTTCGAATGCTCAGGCGCATGGCAACACAGATCCTTCCTATGCTGGTGCGAACGGCCTGGAGGGTGGCGCATTGACCTTGGCGCCCAGGGTTCCTCCTGTACAAAGCGCAGCGGGAGGCGACGCGGACGAGAGTGCGAGCGGAGGCAATCTCATCGCTTCCGTGAATGGATCGTTGGACGGCGCAGCGGCAGCGATTTCTCTCGACGCTCTTTCGCAATCGACATCGATCTCCGCTGCATCCATCTCGTCGTCTGAGCGACGGGCCAGCGCCATCAACTTACCTGATTCATCGGTTGGTTCGTCGCAGCGCACTCAGCGCCCATCCGCCATTGGCATCGCGGCAGGGTCTGGGCCTCACAATTCGGAGTTCTCTCAGGTTAATCCGGCTGCATCGAATCCCGGACACGACTCTTATCCGCTCGCCGTCTCCGGAGCAGGTATGGGCTCTGCTAACGGATCAACTTTGGGATCAGCCCCTGGCACATCCCTCAGCGCAGGCACACCGTCCGGGCGCGAGACCTTCGCCGCTCTCGACGGCGATGCTCCGGCCGGCAGCATTCGCTGGACACACACGGGCGCGAACCGGGCCGAAGCCGGCTTTGAAGATCCAGCGCTGGGCTGGGTTGGCGTTCGCGCCGACATGGGCGGCGGCAGCGTCCACGCCTCTCTCGTTCCCGGTTCAGCCGAGGCTGCGCAGATGCTGGGCAGCCATCTCGCCGGATTGAATAACTATCTTGCCGAGCGCCATTCCGGCGTCAGCCCTGTCACCGTAGCCGGCCAAGAGAGTTTTGGAAGCGCGCATTCAGGCACCGGCAGCGAATCCGGATCCCAACCCGGGTCGCAATCCTTCACCGAACAAAACGGATCGGCGAATTCGGGCAACGGCTGGATTCCGGCCGGATCGAATTCCACTCAGGCTCAAAGTGAGGGAAGACCCGACTCTCTCCCGTCGACCTTGGCCTCCTCGTCTTCGAGCAACACGGCTCAACCGGCCAGCAGATCGAGCGGGAGATACATCTCCGTGATGGCCTGACGTCGAGGGCGAGCTTACCAGCATCAGAAAGGCGAAATGCAATGTCAGTATTGTCGTCAATCCTGCAACATGCCCAGGCAGGGCAAGCTCTCCAGCCTGCCGCAGCTCTGCCACAGGCGAGCGCCACGAGCAGTACAAGCAGCTCAAGCGCGAGTTCCAGTTCCGCGAGCTCGGACTCCGCCACAATCTCCGCCAACGACTTTCTCACTCTTCTTGTCACCGAGATGCAAAACCAGGACCCGACCGCCGACACCGACCCGAACGAGTACATCAACCAACTCGTCTCGGTAAACAGTCTGGAACAACTGATTGACATCAACCAGACGTTGACTACTGCTACCACCAGCTCAACCTCGTCAACAAGCTCCTCAGGCTCTTCAGCGAATCCTTCCGTCGCAACAGCAGGCGCCTCTGCTCTTGCCGCGAAGAGCCCTCAGTCCACCGCAGCCGGAAGCCCCTCCAACGCCCAATCCGTATTGGCTTCCCGGGCCGGGGCGTCCAAAGCGTCTGCAATCTCGCACGCTGCCGGGAACTTTACCATTCCCGCCGCATCGCCCGCGGGGTTGCGCGTCGCTCGTTCTCTGAACGGGCAGTCCCATTCGCCTCAGACCATTTCCACGCCGGATTATTCAGCTCGCTAGCGATCGTTCATCTGCGGCGCAGTGCGGCTCAACTGAATTCTCAAGACAAACAACAGGGGGAGACTTTCCATGGCCAGCTTCTTTATTCCTCTTACCGGACTCGAATCGGATTCGACCGCGCTCAACACGATTGCCAACGATCTTTCGAATATGAACACGACGGCATTCAAGACCCAGACGACCAACTTTTCCGATCTGTTCTATCAGCAGATCGGCGCCACCGGCTCGGGCGACCCCATTGAGCTTGGCGCGGGTGTCAAGGTTGCCTCGAACGAAACCAGTTATTCCCAAGGCACGATCAATGCGACCGGGAACTCAACCGACGTGGCCATCAATGGGAATGGATTCTTCGTAGTCGACCCCACAAGCGGCGGCCAGGAGTTTACGCGCGCGGGTGATTTCTCGCTTACTTCGACTGGGGCACTGGTCACCTCCGGGGGCGCTGCCGTGATGGGCTATCCGGCGGTGGATGGGGTGGTCAACACCAATGCTCCGCTTTCGGCAATCAACATTCCCGTCGGCCAGGTTGAGCAGCCGCAGGCCACCACCAGCATGAATATGACGCTGAACATTGATTCCGCCTCCGCGGCGGGCACCGTATTCCCTACCGACATAACCGTGTACGATTCGCTGGGCGACCCGCACACTGCCGCCATCACCTACACCCAGACTGCTACCAATACCTGGGGTTACTCGGTTGCTCTTCCAGCCGCCGACTTTGCCTCGGGCGTCTCTACGCCGGTCACAGGCACGATGACATTCGACGCAAATGGCAACCTGAGCACCATTACGCCAACCGGCGGCGCGGCAACCACGGTGGGGACAGGCGCGGGGGATATTTCGTCCATCCCCCTCGCCTTCAATGGGCTCACCGACAAGGCGGCGGATCTGGCCATCTCCTGGAACCTGCTTGGACCGAGCGGCACGCCGACGATCAGCCAGGTGGACACGGCGTCCGCAGTCTCAGCAACCACGCAGGACGGTTACTCAAGCGGACAGTATCAGAGCTTCACGGTTGGCTCGGACGGTACTGTGACCGCGACATTCTCGAACGGGCAAAAGCTCAACGTGGGTCAGCTGGCGATGGGCAATGTGACCAACGTACAGGGACTTCAACTGCTGGGCGACGGCGACTATGCCGCAACCCTTGCCAGCGGTACCCCGGCCATCGCTCCCTCGGGAACCGATGGACTCGGCACCTTGCAGGATGGAGCCCTCGAAGGTTCAAACGTGAACATCTCGGCCGAGTTCTCTGACCTGATCATTGCGCAGCGCGGCTTTGAGGCGAATTCGAAGACCGTCACCACCTTCGACACGATCACCCAGGAAACCATCAACATGATTCATTGATCGAATGCGATCTCCCGCGGATGGAAGGAGGCGGTTGTCCGCGGATTTGCCGGGGCAATGGCCGTTGTCGGAAAGAGTTTAGTCAGCACTCATGGGGAGCCTCGAATGCGGCTCGGGAACGCTGTTACGATCCAGAAGGGAAGTGGCGCGCAGATGAAAGGCGCCCCTTCACCTTCTCGCCGGAGCCACATCCATGCGCATAGCCGCTCTTCTGTTTGCCGCCGCTGTTTTTTCATCCGCCTTGGTGGCAGCTCAGACCACTCCGGTTGTGCCTCTGTCTATTCCAACGGCCATCTACACTGACCCGCCGGCAGACAAGGCCCATCCTGCCGCGATGGACGTGCTGCACATTCCCACCCACGGCCTGCTGATCAACGGCCTCATCTACCAGCCTGCGGGAGCAGGCCCGCACCCGACGCTCGTTATTTGCCACGGGCTTCCTGGCAATGAGAAGAATCTCGACCTGGCGCAGGCTGTGCGTCGCGCAGGCTGGAACGCTGTCACGTTCAACTATCGCGGTTCCTGGGGCAGCCCCGGTTCCTTCCGCTTCGCACAGAACATCGAGGACGCGAATGCTGTTCTTGTTTACCTGCGCGATCCGGCGAATGCCACACGGCTCGGCGTCGACCCCAAGCGCATTGCAATCGCCGGGCACAGCATGGGCGGGTGGGTGACGGCACATGTGGCCGCGCACGATCCTGCACTGATTGGCGCAATTCTCATCAGCGCAGCGGACATGGGCGCCCTTGCTGAAAACCAGCCGAAGGCCGGCGTGGTTGCGGAAATGAACGGCGATATGGAGTCGCTTGCCGGTGCGACCGCGGAGAGCATGGCCGACGAAGTCATCGCCCACGCCAAGGAGTATCGCTTCAGCGGCAATGTTGATGGCCTGGGTCAGATTCCTTTGCTCGTTCTTTCAGCGGACGATGGACTCGCGCCCGAGACGGATGCGCTCGTCAAAGGACTTACGGGCAACGGAAGCAGGAAGGTGACTGCAATCCACGTCGCCACCGACCACAGTTGGTCCGATCACCGAATCTTCCTGGAGAGCACGATTATCACCTGGCTGGCGGCGCTCAACCAGGGTCAGCCCCGATGAGGGCTGCGACGCGGGGCCTGACTTCGATGAACAGGCCTTTGCCATGCGCCAGTTCTGACCCATGGACGTTCAGGATGCGAGCCTGCACCCAGTGCTTCCGGCCTTCACTGGAGAGGATTTTGCCCTCCAAACGAATTGCCGCGCCTGATGGAACTGGCCGCGGGTACTCGACTTCAAGTTTCCTTGTCATGGCTACCAGTCCACGCGCACGAACGGCTTTGCTCATCGCTTCGTCGAGCAGGGTCGCGATGATGCCGCCATGCACATAACCCGGTGGCCCTTCAAAGTTGTCAGGGACCGTCGTCAGACACACCACCGACCCATCTTCTGCAAGTAGAAACTCCAGATGCAGTCCGCTCGGATTGGCTGGTCCGCATCCGAAGCAGCGATTTTGCGCCGCATGTGCCATCGGCAACAGCTTTTCCGTGGTGTTCGTCATCGCATCCTCATTCAAGCTCATCCGCCAGCACCCGCGCGTACACATCCATGTCAACGTTCCCGCCGGTCACGGCAATCCCGATTCGCTTTCCATGATTTTGTTCCTTCTGTATAAGCGCCGCAGCTAACCCCGCCGCTCCTGCGCCCTCCACCAGATTGTGGGTGTCTACATAGAGTGCCCGCATTGCCGCGGCAATCTCCTGGTCTGACACCTCTATTATCCTCGCGATGTTCCTCCAGATGATCTCCATTGCCTGTGCATTGGGTTTGCGGCAGGCCAGCCCATCGGCAATCCTTGTCTCGGACGGCGCCTCCACCACCTTGCGCTGGCTGAAACTCAGCGAATAC
Organism: Acidobacteriaceae bacterium; assembly: GCA_003165935.1. Classification (GTDB taxonomy): domain Bacteria; phylum Acidobacteriota; class Terriglobia; order Terriglobales; family Acidobacteriaceae; genus Telmatobacter. The sequence goes on from PMXB01000039.1 coordinate 31,890, forward strand.
GAGGGTGAAGCCTTGGACACCACACCCACAATCTCCGTCGCGAGACCGAGAGCGTTGCGCGCCGCAGCCATCCCGCAGATCGACGATCCAAGCCCGATCGGCACATAGACAGTGTCCAGCGGCGGTGTACCTTCGAGGAACTCTTTTGCGTAGGTCCCCGTTCCCATCAGGAGCTTCTCATGGAACGACTCGACCATTGCGTAACCGCGTTCGGCTGCCAACTCCGCGGCAAACTCGAGCGACTCCTGGAAGTCCTTCCCATGGACAATGAGCTCCGCGCCTTGCGCGGCCATCGCGCGATTTTTCTCTTTGCTGTTGCCATGGGGAACCACGATCAGGGCCTTCAATCCATGCAGTCGCGCAGCCATTCCCACGCCTTGACCATGGTTGCCTCGCGTGGCCGCAACAACACCTTCGAGCCCAGGCTGCGACTTCTTCAGCCAGTCCATGTAGACCAGTGCGCCGCGCAACTTGAACGCTCCAACAGGGGAGTGATTCTCGTGCTTCAACCAGGCCTCGGTCCCGAGCCGCTGATTCAGCAAAGGCCAGGTGTATTGCGGCGTCGGAGGCATGTGCGCATAGACAACGCGCTGCGCCTGCTCGATCACAGCTAAAGAGGGAAGTTCCATGCCTCAAGAATAACGAACCCATACCGGCCCGAACGCAAAACACATCGGAGCGATTGCCTTGCCGCACGAACCGCATTGCTGCGGGAAGCTTCGCCTCCCATGCTAGATTGACTTTCATGGCGGCCAGAATTCGCAGGGCGAACCGGGAAGACGCAGCCGCTATTGCCCGTGTACAGGTAGCAAGTTGGCGAACGACCTACGCCGGCCTTATTCCCAAGTCATTTCTTGCGGCCATGCAAGCAGAGGAACGTGCCCGCCAGTGGGACCTGCTCATTGAGGCAGGGAAGGATGTCTTCTTCGTCGCCGAAGATGAGAGAGGCGTCTTCGGTTTCATATCGGGAGGCCCGATCCGCGAGGCACTCGCCGGTTACGACGCCGAACTCCACACCATTTATCTCCTGCGCGAACGCCAGGGCAGTGGTATTGGCCGGCTTCTGGTCGAGACCCTCGTCCGCGACCTGCGCGCTGGCGGGTTCCGGAGTATGGTCGTCTGGGTTCTCGCGCAAAATCCCGCCGTACAGTTCTACGAGCGTTTGGGCGCAATCGAGATATCCCGCCGAGATGTCGATATCGGTGGTGCTTTGCTCGACGATCGCGTAATGGGCTGGCCGGACCTCAGCCTTTCCTTCTAGAATCCATTTGTTACAGCATGGGCGGTCTTCTCTACCGCGAATCCAAGAATCAGCGCTGTCCCTTTTTCCCGGCACCCCTGGCCACCCTAACCGATCAACAAAAAATCAAACCCATCGGAGGTTCCAACGATCATGATGAACCGGCGAACTGCAATCAAGCATTTGGGCGGAGCGGCCAGCGCTCTGCTCCTCGCAGAGTCTCTCACTGTCGAGGCGTTGGCCAGCGGCCAGGCCCCGGCCGCCGCTCCCGCCGCGGCCCCTACCGGCCCCTTCACGCTTCCGGCTTTGCCCTACGCCTACGACGCGCTTGAGCCCAGCTTCGACGCCGAAACCATGCATTTGCACCACGACAAGCATCACCAGGCCTACGTTAACAACCTCAATATCGCCGTTGTCGCGCACCCCGAACTTGCCGGCAAGTCCCTCAACGACCTTGTGGTCAACTGGGCCACGCTCCCGGAAGCTGCCCGCACCGCGGTTCGCAACAACGCTGGCGGCGACGCCAATCACTCCTTCTGGTGGCCCACACTCGGCAAAGGCGGAGCAGCCCCGGTGGGTGAACTGGCCAAGGCCATCGACGCCAAGTTCGGTTCGCTTTCTGCCTTTCAGGGCAAGCTCACCGAGGCTGCCATGCACGTCTTCGGCAGCGGCTGGGCCTTTCTCGTCAAGCTGCCTGACGGTACAGTTGCCATTGAGAGCACTCCGAACCAGGACAGTCCTCTCACCGCTGGTCACACCCCGGTGCTCGGCATTGACGTATGGGAGCACGCCTACTACCTGAAGTACCAGAACCGGCGCGCCGACTACGTAAAGGCGTATTTCAACGTTCTTAACTGGGACTACGTGAGCGGTCAATTTGCCGCCAAAGCATAAGGCCCATCGAATGAATGGCTGGGGCCATGGAAGTCCTCAAACTCAGAGCAGCGGACTCGGTGCCGGTGCGGGACTGGTTCTCTGCCTCGGCCTTCTGCTGGCCGGCTGCCGCGAAGCGCCTCAACTCACCCCGCAGGAGGAGGCAGGGAAGCACCTCTACCAGGTGCGCTGTGCCCATTGCCACGAGGACAACGACCTCGCCCTCAAGAAGGTTCCTCCCGACCTGCACGGCCTCTTTGACCGAAAGACCCTCCCCAGCGGCATCCCAATCTCCGACGAGGCCGTCCGGCAGAATGTCTTGAACGGTCGCGGCATGATGCCCGGCTTTGTCGGCCGCTTTGACCAGGAGCAAATGACCGACCTCATCGCCTACCTCCATACCGGACTTCGATAGCGGTCGCGGGCAATTCACGCTCACGCTATACTGGGGATTGTTATGGCAACCGAGAAAACCTTCTACCTTGAGACCTTCGGCTGCCAAATGAACGCCCATGACTCTGAGAAGGTCATTGGCACATTGCAGCAGCAAGGTTACCGCCAGGTTGAGGCAGAGGCGGACGCCAGCCTGATTCTGTACAACACCTGTTCCATCCGCGACAAGGCAGAGCAGAAGGTCTTCAACCGCCTCAACGACTACAAGAAGCTGTACAAGCAAGGAAAGCGCTTCGGCGTTCTCGGTTGCGTCGCCCAGCAGGAAGGCGAGAAGATCTTCGAGCGCGCCCCCTACGTGTCCCTGGTCTCTGGTTCCGCGTCCTACCGCAAGCTGCCCGAGATGCTAAGCCGCCTTGAAGCAGGGGAGTCCCGGATCACTGGCCTGGACGACCGCCAGACCGACCAGACCTTCGAGACCGAGTTCACCTCCCGCCAGAACCCTTACCGGGGGTACATCACCATCATCGAAGGCTGCGACAAATTCTGCTCCTACTGCGTCGTGCCGTATACCCGGGGCAAGGAGCGCAGCCGGTCCAGCTCTTCCGTCCTTGGTGAGGCCCGCCGCATCGCCGACCTGGGATACACCGAGATTCAGCTCCTGGGCCAGAACGTGAACAGCTACCGCGACCCGGAAGGGAAGTTGAGCTTCGCTGAGCTGCTTGCGGCTGTGGGCCAGGTCGCCGGTATCCGCCGGGTCCGATTCACGACCAGCCACCCGCGCCACTTCACCCGGGACATCGTTGAGGCTATCGACGCCTACCCGACCCTTTGCGACCACGTACACCTGCCGGTCCAGTCCGGTTCGGCCCGTATCCTCAAAGCCATGGCCAGGGAGTACACCCCCGACTGGTACCTGGAGAGGATTGGCTGGATCAAGGCCTCCCGGCGGCAGATATCCCTCTCGACTGACATCATCGTTGGTTTTCCGGGGGAGACGGCCGACGACTTCATTCAAACCATGGACCTGCTGGCCGAGGTGGAGTACGATTGCGTCTTCGGTTTCAAGTATTCGGCTCGGCCGAACACACCGGCCCTGGTGATGATCGACTCCATCCCCGAGGCAGAGAAAGCGCATCGACTTCAAGTATTGCTTGATCGACAGCGTGAGATTCAAAGAGTCAATTATGCCAAACACTTAAGGGAAGTTCTTGAAGTGATGGTCGAGGGCGTTAATCCGGCGCGAGGCCAGGTAACCGGCCGCAGTTCGCAGAACAAGCCGGTGAACTTCACTACATCTCAGGTTATTGCGCCGGCCCCCGGCACTTACCTTCAGGTCAGGATCACGGCAACTCACCCCAACAGTTTGGTAGGGGAAGCCGTCTAACGGTTCCAGAAAAACAGCAGGCAGGGAAGAAGGTCGTGATGGATGTTGAGGTTCGAATCCGCGGATTGATGATGGACCCTTCCACGAATATGCCTATCGTCGTGCTCAAGGATGTGGGCTCCGACACTGTCATGCCGATCTGGGTCGGGGTCTTCGAGGCAAATGCGATTCTGATTGAGATCGAGAAAGTCTCGGCACCGCGTCCAATGACTCACGACTTGACCAAGAACCTCATTCAGTACTTGAATGCTCGTCTGGAACGTGTTGTTATCAATGAGCTTAGAGATGACACGTTCCTCGCCTCGCTCTGGCTGAGGCAGGGAGGCGAGGCGGTGATGGTGGATGCCCGCCCGTCCGACGCGATCGCGCTGGCGCTACGCGCCGATTGCCCGATCTACGTCTCAGAGCAGGTGCTACAGACAGCCAGGCTCAACCCTCACGGACAACCTGAGGGGCCTGCGGCAGAGCAACTGCGTGGATGGCTCGAAGGGCTTAACGACGAGGATCTGGGCCGGTACAAGATGTAATCGCCGCAGGGCATCAGGGGCTAAAGGAGAGGGGCCTTGGCGGCCACATTCTTTGTGTTCGACTTGCACTATACAGAATATCTGTTATCAGACATTGCCGATAGATTTGGATAAGCACTTGAAGTTCCGTCTATCTATTAAGAATCAACGACTTACATGGCCAAAGTAAACCGGCGCCTGCGGCCCGCTGTGAGCCTGCCCTTCCGTTGATACGGGAACGTAAGCCCAGTCGGTTGCATGACTTACGGTCCGCATTCGTGCATGCGGGACAACGATGCTGGCCATAATCAGCGAGCAGTTTGCGTCCTGATCACACTTGTAATGGACATTCGACGGCGTCTCCTGCGGACGAACTATTGAAGCTTCGCCGGGAGCCTTATCCACAACGAACAATCCGGAGCCATCCGTCGAGACCACGCCGGACTGCGCGTCATAAGCAACGGCGGTCTGATCGCCCTCGATGGTGAACCGGAAGCGGTTATCGGGCATCTCCAGCCTGGCTTCTTCGATCAGTGGCTGTGGCTTGGACTTGAGGAATGAGAGGGTCTGAAAGGCGCTTCTATGCCGGAGTCCGTGCCGGTGGCGGAGTCGTCCCCGAAACCCGGTGAGCGACGTCCGAACGAGCCGAGGCTGATGCACCTGGCTGGCAGTCGCTGTTTCGGCGGCGGGGGTTGCCTTGACAGCGGAATTCTCTGTCAATTTGGGCGCACTAACGGTGGCCTGGACGGCCGGGACCGTCTGGGTCGGTTGTTGAGGTTGTGGCTTCGCGACTGCGGCCGTAGTTGTGACGCCAGTTGCCGGAGTTGGGCTCACGGCTGCCGAAGCATCCGAAGGAAGAGTCCTTCCGGCCAGAAAGACCCCCACCCCAATACCAAGTCCAGTTCCAACCACTGCAACCAGGACCGCCTGCAACGTCTTCTCCGCTGGCGACGCCACCTTCTTGAGGACCGGTGGATGATAAGCGAGCTCCTCTTGCAATCGGGGCCTGGGCATCATGGTAAGAACTCTCCTCCCGGCGTAATTCGGCAGACGCGAAACCCACGATTCGCCTCAGCCAGGTACCACGCTCTTGGGTTGCCCCTAGAATGCGCCCGGATCATCCACCAGCCAATAGCACTTTCGGTCAGAAAGGCCTGCGTTTTCAACCGGCTTGGTAACCCCCGGAATCCGCATTTCGGTAACTAGCGAAGGGTCTGGGAACCTTTCCGCAATTGGGGGGGGCCCAAAATCCGGCTTTGGAGATTCTCCCAGGCACACAGGATGGCACCCAGAGCGACGAATTCCCTGCCCCGTCGAGATTAGAAAGTACCTCAGTTTCGAATTGAAACCAGCAATCCTTCGATCTCGGCCTTCTCCTGGGCCGTCACCGACAAAAGAGGTGACCGGGCACGTCCGCCGAAGTACCCATTCAAGTCGCAGGCCGCCTTCACGCCACTGATCCCGAGCTGCCCTACGATCCTTTGACTCACGGCCGCAATCCGCTCCTGCTTGGCCAGTGCCAGTTCCATGTCGTGATCCTTCCAGGCCAGGTAGACCTCCTGGCAGGCCTGCGGTGCGCACGCTCCGAACCCGAGAACCGCACCGCTCGCCCCCGACTTGAGCGAGTCAAGCAACGTGGCCGCCGAGCCCGTAAGCACTTGAAAACCAATCTCTTTGGTCCGTGTTTTCATTGGCGCAACAGGAGCAGACGATGCCATGGCGACCCCAATACCGCCTGCCAAGTCACCTGCGGCAACAAAGGTCGCGTCTCCCTCGGCCTTCGCTACCAGCATCCGGTCTGTCACAGCCTCAAAGACGGGTGTCACGCTCACCGTCCGCTTTGGGGTCTCAGCGGTCGCATCCACGGCAGCCTTGATGCGCTCAAGGCTGCCGCTTGAGTCCTTGATTCCAATAATGTTCGGGTGAAAGGCCAGCTCGGCGATGACTTCGATTGGAATCGAATATGGCACACAGCGAGGGATGTTATAGAGGAGCACTGGAAGGGGTGAACGGTCAGCCACACTGCGGAAATAGTGCAACACCGCTGCCGTAGACATCTGGCTGGCATAGTAGGTAGGCGTCCGCACCAGAACGGCGTCATACCGAAACCGGGCCGCTGCATCGGCCAGTTCCAGGGTGGCCTTGACGCTCTCTTTGCCCACACCGGCAATCAGCACTTTTTCCGGGGCGGCTGCCTCCGCCGCCACACGCAGCACGTCAATCGACTCCTGATCGTTCAGCGCGACGGCCTCGCCTGTCGAACCAAGCAAAAGCATCCCGGAGAGCAGGCTGCGCGAATACCGAGCCATGTTGGCTTCGAGCTTTCTAAAGTAGACGCGCTCGTCCGGATAGAACGGCGTGGGGACCGCGGCGAAGATTCCTTCCATCAGCATGGTCCCATTGTAGAACCAGCAGCGCGACCATTCTCATTCCCAGGTCACCGTGCCCCTAAGGAGGAATTGTTCCTGGCACGCCCAAGTCCTATCTTGAATAAGCTATAGTGTTTAGCCAGAATCGATTCTTACGGAGCGGGCAACATGGACTCACTCGTACAAGCGGATCAGGAAGAGCCGGTCCAGGCCAGTTTGCCGCATCAGGCCTTCTGGTTCTTCATCCATTCATTTCTCGGCATCGCTGCCTGGGCATTGCTCATGCTTCTCGGCTATATCATTCAGCCTGCTGGGGTTCCGCAGACTTTGATCCTGCTTTTCTCCATCCTTATCCCGCTCGGCGCCGGCTTTCTCGTCAACACGTTCCGCCAGGACGAGATGGCCACGCTGGTCTGGCTCCTCGGCCTCACATGGATACTCATCATCGCCCTTTGGATACTGGATATGCCTACCGGGCCGAATGCATGCTTTCAATGCGATGCAACCGAAAAGATCACCCGCACCTTCTTCAGCCTGCCCAGCGCAAGCGGCTTGATCGACGACGACGGCCCCTTTCTTGGCACCTGGCCCGCCGCTGCCCTCTTTGGTTACGCCCTCGGCGCGAGGTTAGCCATGCGGAAGCGTTGAGGTCATCCAATCGAGCGGCGCGGTTTGTTCCCGAGTCTAAACATTCTTCGAAATCCAGAATTCAGATTTGCGGTCGAGTCTCGCGCATGCGGTTCTCTACCCGACTCACGCCCCCATTCAGATCCCTTCACTTGGAACATCTCTTTGCTTCGACAAATGAGGGTTCGTGAATGCCCCGCCGCGTAACGTCCCGCTTCAGTACCATCAGACGAGATATTGGAGAGAGTGCTGCCGGCTTCCCGGCCCGGGAATGGGTGTCGCCCCAACAGGGTTTACCAAATTTAGCTTTGCTATATTGAGTCCAGCGCTGCTGATCGGAAGGAGGCTTCATGTCGGGAACGAAAGCCGCCGATGGCGTAGGCCTCCAACGGGCTTATTATGCCAGCACAGCGCAGAAATATGACGAAATGCATGTGGAGGAAGCCGACGAGCACAGCTTCGCATTGCAATTCATGATCTCGATCCTTGAGCAGTTTGGCATTCAATCAATCCTTGATATTGGCAGCGGGACGGGGCGTGCGTTGATAAGAGTCAGGGACAGCGTGCCGAATATCTCGATCACCGGCGTCGAGCCTTCCGCAGAGCTGCGACGCATTGGGCATGGAAAAGGCTTGTTGGAAACACAGCTTATCGACGGCGATGCGATGAATCTCAAATTTGCAGATGGTTCTTTTGACCTCGCCTGCGAATACGGCGCACTGCACCATATCCCGGAGCCATCAAAAGCAGTAGCCGAGATGCTGCGTGTGTCTCGCAAGGCCATATTCATCTCGGATGTCAACAACTTCGGACAGGGTGGCAGGGCCCAGCGATTGATAAAGCAGTCAATTAATGCCGTAGGACTATGGCCTTTTGCAAATCTAATCAAGACGAAGGGAAAAGGGTACTCAATCAGCGAAGGCGACGGCTTGTTTTACTCCTACTCCGTATTCGGCAACTATAGGCAGATCTCCAAGGAGTGCGAGTCGGTCCATATGCTCAGCACGGTGAACTCGGGACCGAATCTATATCGCACGGCATCCCATGTGGCGTTGCTCGGGATTAAACGTCGAGCCGACTGAAATACACGGCGGATTCACGATTTTTGCTCGCAAGGCCCTAAGAAGCTACATCTGCCTTGCTTGGCTGGTTCCGAATGAAACGCGATAAACTCCAATCTGTAGTCATAGTTTCCCAGTTAAAATCCGCATCGCGATGTATGTCCGCCTACCGTTCCTTTCTGTCTTTTTGCCGGTGTCCAAGCTTATCGGCCTGATTGAGTACGAAGTCCGATTCGTCGGCACTTGGCCTGTCCCTGCTCCCTCCCTTCTAAACCAAGTCTCAACGCTGCTTAGCGGGGGGAGGCCGGAACCCATTCAAGCCGGGGGCATCTCGATTTGACTCAATTCAGGCTAGTCGCTTCTGTGATTCATTCGTTGGTTCTTCAAATCGTGGAACAATCGGTCATATGCCTTCTTCCGATCAATATCCTCGAAAGCCCCGGGTGGTTCAGTCTGTCGCAGGGGCATTCCACCACTTTGATCTCGCACGGCAGTTGCACGCCCAGGGGCACCTCGAGAGGATCTACTCGAGTTTCAACTGGGGTCGCCTCAAGCGCGAGGGCCTGCCACGGCAGTTGGTGAGCACTTTTCCTTTCCTGCACCCGGCGCTTATGCTCCTTGGACGCTTCGGTGTCGATCTTCTCTCGCCTGCTTGGAGGGGATGGTTTCTCAAGAACCAACTCCTTTTTGACCGCTGGGTTGCCGGCAGAATTCCACCATGCGATGTAGTCGTCGCCATTTCAGGATGCGGTCTGCTCACGGGTGCCCGAGTTCAGCAGCGCGGCGGCCGCTACGTCTGCGATCGCGGCTCTTCCCACATTCGGTTCCAGGATCAAATCCTCTCTGAAGAGTACAAGCTGTGGGGAGTTGTCCAGGATGCCTGCGATCCGCGGGTGATCGAGCGCGAAGAGGCCGAATACGCCCAGGCCGACGCGATCACAGTTCCATCGGAGTTTGCGCGGCGATCATTCGAGTTGATGGGGATTCCTCGAAATAAGGTGAAGAAATTCCCTTATGGAGTTGATTTATCGAGATTTATCGCAATCAATGAGCCTCCGAAAGATCGCTTCGAGGTTCTCTTCATTGGACAGGTTAACCTGCGCAAGGGTGTTCCCTACCTCATCAAGGCCTTCGAGACCTTTGCCCACCCCAACAAGCGTCTACGGATCGTCGGCAGCGTCGCCAACGAGATCCGCCCCATGCTCGACCGCCATCTTCCGGACGGCGTTGAGATTCTGGGCGCACTCCCGCAATCCGAACTGCCTGGGATCATGAGCGCAAGCCATGTTCTGGTATTGCCATCGATTGAGGAAGGGCTGGCGCTAGTCCAGGGGCAGGCCCTGGCCTCCGGCTGCCCTGTTATCGCCTCCACCAACACGGGAGGCTCCGACCTGTTCACCGACGGCGTCGAGGGCTTCGAAGTCCCCATCCGGTCAGCGGAAGCTATTGCCGACAGGCTCACCCAGCTTGCCGATCAGCCGGATCTGCAGAAGCAGATGCGCGCCGCTGGTCTCGAGCGGGTCAAGTCCATTGGCGGCTGGGGCGATTACGGCAGGGAGTATCTCGCCTTTCTCAAAGAGCTGACCGGCGCCTGAGAGTGCCCATGCCATGCCTGGCTGGTTCCCTCGCTGGTCTCATCCCAGGCTCCTCAGCCAAACGTCGCCGCGTGCAGTTGTTGCAGGGCGTAGACACTCTTCTGCTTCTTTTGCAGCGACGCGATCCCTTCGGCTGCGGCCTGCGCTGCGGCAATGGTTGTAATGGTCGGAATCCTCGCCGTTACCGCAGCCCGGCGGATCGCTTTCTCGTCAAAGAACGTATCCTGGCCGCGGGGCGTATTCACGATGAGTTGGATCCGGTCGCCCTTGATCAGGTCCACCACGTTTGGACGCCCTTCCTTGACCTTGAAGACCCGCTCCACGGTCATGCCCGCCGCTTCCAGCACGTTCGCTGTGCCCTCAGTGGCCACAATCTTGAAGCCCAGCTCAACATAGCGCCGAACCAGCTCGGTGGTCGCTGACTTGTCGTGGTCGTTCACGCTGAAAAAGACGGTGCCCTCCGTTGGCAGGACCTGGCCGGCGGAGAGCTGTGCCTTGGCAAACGCTTCGCCAAAGGTGCTCGCCACGCCCATTACCTCGCCGGTCGACCGCATCTCCGGCCCGAGAACCGTATCCACCCCCGCGAACTTTGACCACGGAAACACAGGCGACTTCACGTAGTAGTGAGTTCCAGTCTCAAGGTCCTTACCCGACGCCAACTGCGTGGGCAGCAGTTCTTTGAGCTTGCGGCCAGTCATCAACCGCGCTGCCACCTTTGCAAGGGGAATCCCAGTCGCCTTCGAAACGTACGGCACCGTGCGCGAAGCCCGAGGATTCACCTCGATGACATACACGTGATCGTTGCCAGCCGCATCGCGCTGAATTGCGAACTGAAGGTTCACCAGCCCTACCACCTTCAACGCAAGCGCAAGCTTCCGTGTGTACTTCCGCAGCGTCTCCAGCGTCTCCTGCCGGATGTCGACCGCCGGCAGCACGCACGACGAGTCACCGGAGTGAATACCTGCCTCCTCAATATGCTGCATGATGCCCGCAATCAAAACGTCCTCCGAGTCGCATAGTGCATCCACATCGACCTCGACGGCGCTCTCCAGAAAGTGATCCACGAGCACCGGCCGCTCCTGCGAGTACTCGACAGCCTGCTTCATGTACTCCGAAACCGCTTCGGCGTCGTAGGCAATTACCATCGCCCGGCCGCCGAGCACGTAGCTGGGACGGACGAGCACCGGGTAGCCGATCCGCTCAGCCACTGCCAGAGCCTCGTCCACGCTGGTCGCCGTTCCGCCTGGAGGCTGGGGAATCTCCAGCTCCTCCAGCAGCTTGCCAAACCGCTTGCGGTCCTCCGCCAGGTCGATCGACTCCGGCGAGGTCCCGATGATGGGCACTCCTGCCGCGCGCAGACGTTGCGCCAGGTTCAGTGGAGTCTGACCGCCAAACTGCACAATCATCCCAATCGGCGCGCCAGACGATCGCTCATGGTCGTAAACCGCCAGCACATCTTCGAGCGTCAGCGGCTCAAAGTAGAGCCG
>PMXB01000407.1 GCA_003165935.1 Acidobacteriaceae bacterium
TGAAGATAGTTCATCAATTCCGCTGGAACCTGCCCGGCGAATGCGCGGTTGGCAACTGGAGAACGGTCGCGAGTATCGCGCAAGACGCCGACTTCATTCTCGACCTGCATCATCACCACGGTGTGTTGTGTCCCATCGACCTCTTTGATGTGGCGCATGAGAGCCGCGAATGCTCGGGCATCGGCGTCGCGCGTGGCGTCGCTCAGGGTGCTGAGAACCTCAACAGGTCCGGAGACCGAGANNTGCAGATGGTTCTCTCTGGCCTTGGCAATGACGCCATCCACCAGCGAGTAATTGAATTTACCTTCCTCCGGCTCAAACTGCGCCCACGAGACTCCCACGAGCACGGTATTCAGATTGCTGGCTACGAGCTTGGGCCAGATGACCTCCATCGGTTCAAGAGCGGTGGCTGCGTTGTTGGACAGCTCCCCGGAGAGAATCAGGAAAGGCTTCCCGTCGACCATCAGTTGCGTGGCGTCGCCGTGCCTTTCGAGGTGTGGCGCGTTGTTGCGGTTTTGTGCCTGATTTGGAATCGACAGGCAGGTAACAGAAAGAAACAGAGCGAACAGAAACAGGCGACCGATGCGCATTCAAGCCTCCAATTGGCTGGCTCAGCAGGGAGATTGGCAGTACAGGTATCTTCCGCTCGCCTGAAGACGTTTTCAGGCGTGGGATTTTCTGACCTTCCCGGTTGCCAGCGATTGTATGCCCGAACGCAAGGACTATTTCTTGTTTTTTATCTTGCTATAACGGGTGACCGGATCAGGGATGTGAATTCTCCAAGGCTTGGTTATCCTCCCGGTCTGAGTCTATTGCTAGCCCAAACTCCGGTTTCGGCAGGATGACCAGCAACTCGGAATTGCTTTTCCGTACTGGTTCAAATCCCGTCCGGTACTCCAATAGACTCAATCGTTTAGGCATACTTCATTCCCTCCTCATTTTTCTTGATAACGCTACGTTAACGATAGAGCCTGAAGCCTGAACTTGCCTTGCTTTCAGGCTTGTTCGGGGGTTCCGTTTCAAGTGTTTCCGACGACTCTGAATACGCCCCGGCTAGCCTGTTCAACGCATGATGGCCAAGCCCATCACCATGCGCGGGATTTGATTTGAATAAGTCGGCATGGCGCCATTTTTCCGGGAGTTGGAGCCGGATGCAGCGGACATCAGGATTGGCCTGCTGATGCGTGGCGTCCCGTGCTTCGGCACTTGGCCCGCAGGCCTCTGGGCACTCATCTGCCCTGCTCCATCGTGTATCCTCGTTTCTTGCAAACGTCAGGAATGTACAAGGAGGCGTAATGGCACCAGTGTTGGCCCGATGCGAGCGTATGGCGCGGAATGTTGGCGAGAGTTGCCGCAAGATTGCTTCTGAGTTCTACCGAACCATAACGCTCGCCTTTCTGCTGCCGCTCGTTGCCCCGGTCGTGTTCGCCCAACCGGCGCCTCCGGTGCAACAACTCGCGTTTCGTCCTTACCACCCAAGCGACCTGTACGGTGTTGGCGATACGGTTGGCTGGACTGTTTCTCGTGGCCCCTCGCCGCTGACGTATGCCTATAAATGGACAATCCGGCGTAACAACAAAGTTGTCCTCAAAGAAGGCAAGCTCGATCTGAGTTCAGGGAAAGACAGAATTGAGATCGTCGCCGACCATCCCGAGATGATCTATGTCGCGATTGAGCCCTACGCAAACCTCGCTGGAGACAGCCCGGTAAAGGATCAGGCCACCTCCCCTGCTTCGCCCGCCAGCCTGGCGGCCCCGCCCGCCACGCCCACACCCGCGTACATAGGCGGCAACACAGGCCGCAACAACGGCCTCTACGCTGTTGGCGCAGCCGTTGCCCCCGTCAAACTCGGTATCTCCACGCCGCGGCCGGCCGACTTCGATGCATTCTGGGACGCGAAACTGGCCGCACAAGTTCAGGTTCCCATCAACCCGAGCGTCACTCCGATCCAGTCAGACCTTCCCGGCATCGAGGAGAGCGTGTTTGCTCTCGATGCCATGGGATCGAAGGTCCACGGTTACATTGCCAAGCCTGCCAGGCCGGGAAAATTCCCCGCGGTCATTCAACTGCAGTATGCGGGTATTTATGCTCTCGATCCTCGCTGGGCGGCGCAACGTGCATCAGATGGCTGGCTGGTGATCGATGTTGACGCACACGACAAGCTCCCATCCGACCCTTCTGGCGACATTCCAAAGTCATACACCGCGGTAGGCAACACTGACCGCGAAAAATCGTATTTCCTCAACATGTTCCTGCGCGATTCGCGTGCCCTCGATTACCTGCTCACGCGCCCCGACTGGGATGGAAAAACCATCGTCTTGACAGGCGGAAGCCAGGGAGGCCAGCAGAGTTTCGCGCTCGCGGGTCTGCGCCCGGAGCGGATCACTGCGGTGCTGGTCTGCGTTCCCGCCGGCGCGGATACAAACGGCGATCTCCACGGCCGCAAGAGCGGCTTTCCCAACTGGCCTTCCGACAATCCCGTGGCAATGGAGACCGCCCTCTATTTCGACCCCGTAAACTTCGCCTCCCGCATCAAGGCTCCGGTGATGGCCGGCATGGGCTTCATCGATACCGTCTCTCCGCCCGCTGGCGTCTGGACGGCCCTGAACCAGATCCCGGTTCCAACCGAGCCGTTACCGCTAATCGAATCGGAACACGACAACTACACGCCCGACAAAGGGAGAGCTTGCTCATCGCGGACGCAGCAAATACTCGATAGCCTTCGCACAGGAGCGAAATTCAACCCCACGGTCCTGAAGTGAACAGCCGTGCGCAGCCGTACCGCGAACATGGATGCTCGCGGAATGGATCTAGATGATCACAGCGTTATTACCTCTGCGTCGGCGCGTTCTGAAGCGCAAGAATACGCGGCTCCAATCTCCACAGTTCAGCATTCCATCGCATCGTTGAAACAGCGTTCCGATTGTCTCGGGATTCCGAGCGCGGCAGTTTTTGGCACCATCCTGGCGTGACCAGGCCGACCCGGCGGACTGATGCCGGGCGTTGGTTACGGGTATGACTCACAGCCAGCGAGAAGAGGGCACTGATGGCCTGCCTTAGGAGCCACCTTGCCGGCTGCGGGCACCTCCATCTTTCCAGACGTTGTCGCGGATGATCCTCACGTTGCGTTGGATATTGAAGAGTGCTCTGGACAAGGAGCGCGACCAGCAGATTCGATCGAATTTGGAAAGTAAATTCCTACCCAGTTTCGATGAGAAACGGACAGCAAGATCGACAGAAAGCACTGTAAGCTATTGAAAAATATGGAATTCTTGTGCGAGGGCTGCGCTCTAACCAACTGAGCACGTCCCCAGCTATCTTTTCTTCGACCTACACTAAGCCTAAGAACCCGCTGTCTTTCGCTGCTGTCTACTTTTTCTCCTGCTCCCATTCATTCCACAAAATCTAACCAATTTTCGCGATGAATGGACAGCATGAAACTTTGCCGTCAATGCTGCTGCAGGCGACCCGCAACCCAGAACATCTGTCCATGTCCCGTGATTCAAATTGTACCAAACAAATCCGGTTCGGAGGGGGTGGCTAAGGCTCCCCTGAGAGGGGTTGTTACGCGAGGGGGGCGAATGACCGTGCCGGTCAGATGGGATTGGGCTGAATTGAATCTTGACGCCAATCGCACATTTTTGGGGAAGAGAGCAGGTCACTTCCGACGCGGTTGTTGAAAAACAGAATGCAGCCTGGGCGAAGGGACAAACTGGGCGAAGGGACAAAGACATCCCTCAGTGGCTTAAGCCGATAGTGCTTCCCAAGTCTAGGTTGCTGCGCTCAGATTGTCGCCGCGAATGTCGTCGAAGAACGGTGTGCGCCTCTGCAACACACACTCAGCAGCGTATAAGTACATAGCGGCAGACCAGGTTTGCCAATCCCGGCCGCTTGGTTTGCCGGTTTGGGCATGAATCCATTCGTTGAAGCCCCACTCAGCCGGGTTTTCATGCCACGGCTTGACCAGTTCTGTCAGAGCCAGGAGCTTTCGCTCTGCCAGATACATCTGCCCTGCGGCCACACACGCGGAGACATAGAAGCTGCAAATGAACGGCCACACTCCCCCGTTGTGATAGTCTCCCGGCCGGTTATATCGCTCGTATCGTGGCAGCCAATCCGCATGATGGGGCAGAATGTATGGAAACAGACAGGGCGGCAAATCCACGGCAAGTTCTCCGCGGCCCCGCATGGCTTCGCACTCGGCTTCAATCCACGTCAGCAGGTTTGTCGCCCATTGAGGTGAAGCAATTCCGGTCAGAATCGCCAGACTGTTGCCCAGCAGATCGAAGCGATCACTGCTCATGACTTTGTACGAATAAAGGCCGTAGTAGGGCGCGGTTGGCTCGACCAGAGCCTCTTGCTCATAACTCTTCTTCTGCTCCCCACTGACTTCAAGACGGCTCATCAATCCGCGCAATTGCTCGGCAGACTCATGTTCACCATAAAGACGAAGATACGCATAGACGATCATGTTCACGTAGAGCCCATAGCCCATCACGTACTGTTCATCGCGCCAATCGCTGGTGGGCAACTGTGCGACCATCACCCTGTCATCGGGGCTTTGGTACTGCATCCACTTCCGCGCCTTCTCTGCAGCTTCATGGAGGAACTCCGGCCGGTTCCGCGAAATCCTGTAAAGAGCCAGCCCGAAGAGGAAAAGCGGCGTCGAATCGCTGGAACCTCGGTTGGCTGGATCGTGCGCGAGGGATGGGATGTGACCGCGAGGCGTCTGATTGTCAGCAAGCGCTATCAGTGTGCGTTCCAGAGCATCCGCAAGCTGCTTGTCGCCAGTGGCCAGAAAGCCAAGGGACGAAATCATCAGGTCTCGAGTATAGGGTTCCGGGTATCCCCAACCAGCGGTTCGAGGAAGTCCTTGAAACGGCCCCTGCGCGTTATGCAACAGGATTTGTAGAGCGGCCTCTTTTGCCAGCTCAATTGAAGCTAGCGACTTTTCGTCGAAAGACATAGACTCCTCGATGACGTGCTGGGTTGGGGGGCGAGCACTCGCGCCTCGTTGCTTTCTACTTGATACCCAATCGTTCGGAAACAATCTCAACAAACCGCCTCGCAACCTGTCGATAGTCGAACAGATCCACCACGCGCTTGCGGCCCGCTTCTCCCATGCGCTGCCGAAGCGCGCGGTCCTTCATGAGCAGAAGAAGGTATTTGGCGATGTCGGGCACACTTGCCCGGTATTCAGCCGTTCGCGGATTTGGAAACACGATACGATGGCCCTCTTCGTAGTCGTGACCCTCCCCGTAGATTGCTTCGGTGATTTTTCTTTCCNNGCCATGGCATCGATTGCGATCACGGGCCTTTCGCATGCGTTCGCCTCAACCTGAATCATGCCAAAGCCCTCCAGTCGCGAGGGTGCGGCGTAAATGTCGCAGGCAGACAATAGATAGGGCATGAAATTCTGCGAGACAACATTCGTGGAAAGAATGACCTTCTTTCCGATGCCCAAATCTTCCGCCAGTTTCAGGTCGATCAGGTTTTGTTGGGCTGTGCGCGGTTGAGGCCATACCTTGCAGACATATCTCCAGTCTGGAACCTCGCTGTCGATCAGCGCCAACGCCTGCATAACCTCCTGCGCGCCCTTCGAGGCGCCGTCGCCGCCGGCGGTCAGGATCATCAATTGGTCTTTCGAAACTCCCAAATCCTCACGGATCGATTCGACCTTCAGGTCATCGCGGCTATGCGGCGTGTAGCGATCTGTATCGCAACCCACAGGCAGCACCACGATGTTGTCTCCCTGGATGCCGTCGCGGATATAGACCTCTTTCACCCAGTTGGACGTGACCAGGATCAGCGGCAGAGCATTCAGGACTTCGCGGTGTTCCGCGATATAACCGTCGGCCACGAGCCAGGGCACTGCCCTCATTCCAAACTTCTGCGGGTGAAGGACAAGGTTCGGAACATGGCCCCAGAACCCCACACCGACCACCACATCCGGCTTAAACCAGCGATAGTACCATTCCTTTTCCAGGGGCGATTCCAGATGAACCGGGTGGACATCGACGCCCAGCTCACGCAACCCCCGGCACAATAATTCTCCTTGCAGTGCCAGGCCCGCCGCAGGCGCCGGGTATTCACTCAGCACAAGTACTTTCACAATTCAATCTCCCAGGGCTCTATGCGTTTTACAACTGCCTCTACCGAGTCAAAACACCAGAAGCCTTCTTCCCGAGGTGTGCTCTGCGTCTCCCAACTTTCGGCTTCGTACCCGTAGACGTCGGCAATCAGCCGGCGCTTCTCAAGCCAGACATTATCCGGCAACATGTCCCTCCGATCCGCGTCGTCGCGAACGAGAGGCAAGTACGCACGCCTACCATCTTCATAAGCGAAGAGCCATAGCTGCCTGGTTGAGATGCTGACTGATTGCCATAGCTCAACCACGCCTCGGCAGCACTCCTCATGCCGGCGGTGACGTGTGTACTCACCCATGGGGCCATGAGTGAGAATCAAGCTATAACTGCTTCCGGCCAATAGTCGGATGATGGTCGCCTGAATCAGTTCGATAGGTAGCGGCGCTTGATCGGGCTCATCGTCCAGATCCGCCATTTCCCCCACTGCCCCCAATTGCTCCAGAACCTGACAGAACTTTGGTGCACGATCCGGATCGGATGCTCTACAAAGAGTCACAATCCGCCACTCAAATTCAGGATGGGTCAGAATGTAGCCGCCGCACCAGAGTGTCTCGTCATCCGGGTGAGCGACGACGACAGCGGCACGCAGGCGAGGGCCGGGCGCCATTTCATCGTGGTGGGCCGGGGTCATTGCTCTCCGCGGAGAATGCCGGAGCGTTGATTTTCCTTTTCTTCGATCATTCAATTACACCTCGATCGTGAAGCCTTGGTTATGGGCAACAGACTTGATCAATCGGGAAAAGGTGCTGTAATGCTGCGCCATATTTGCCGACCATGTCAGCCCGTCGGCGCGCCCAATCTTCTGCCAATACTTCTCGAGTGTCAGGTCATAGGCGTCAATCGCCGGCCTCAGGGCCTGCGGATGATACTTTTCCTCGTGGCGAAAGCTCTCGATAGCCATGCGGGGCTTTTGCGAAGACTCCTCGGTAACATAGCCGAGCACGACTCCATCCACCGGAAAAGTGTTCGCCGGCAACTCGAGAAGATCGATCATTGCCTGCGGGTCGCGACGAATTCCGCCTATTGGGACGACGCCGAGACCGAGTGCACGTGCCGCAGTCATAAGGGTCGCCATCGCGATCCCGGCGTCGCTGACCACGGCCAGAACTCCTTCAAGGCTACGTTGGAATACCTGCCTGGCGCCGGCCTTCTCTACTCCCAGGCCAGTCTTGTAGAGGTCTGCGATAACCGCGATGAACACCGGGGCCTGCGCGATCCATGGCTGGCCACCGGCGATCTCGGCAATGCGAGCGCGGCTGTCCGCGTTGCGGACGACCACAAGCGATATCTCGTGGCTGTTGGTGGATGTCGGAGCACGACGCGCGCACTCGATAATGGCTTCAAGAACCTCCGCGGAGATTGGGTCGGCCTTATAGCTGCGGCTGCTGTGATGCGCCCGCAATAGGCGGATGGTCTCATTCATCGAGGCTCCTCGTTTGCTTCGACCACTTACTACTGTCCAAATCCGTACTGACCAACTAGACAATGACAGCATTGTTCGTTAACTACACGCTCAGCGCAGGGTAGCCGGCTTGGCCCCGCTCCCGCCTCGCTCGGCTAAGTAACCGTCTGCGAAGCCGAGCCGTTGTGCTGCTAGTTCAAACCACGGTAGAAGGCAACTGCGTCCTTGATCTCAGAGTCGGTAAGTCCAGTTACCGGTTTCATTTTGCCCCTGCCGTTCTTGGCGGCAGTAAACATCTGCTCCGCCGTGAGGGCCTTGATTGCCGGGTCTGACACCGGCTTGATCCCCATCATCTTGGCCATCCCTGGGCTTGGGGTTCCAGCAGCGCCATGACACGTCTGGCACTTGGCTTTATAAGTCGCCTGGCCTGAAGATTGAGCGAAGCACGCGGCACTGGCCAGCGAGAAGACTACGGCCAGCACCATCTGAGTGCGAACAGTTCTTGTCATCGAAACACTCCTAAGACTCAAGCACCTTTGATGGCATGCTGCGAGCCATTTCGTTGGTCTTCTTGAAAGGGTTGAAACGTTCTGTGGTTCTCGGGCTGGAGCAGACGTTGCTTCACGTTCCGCGAAGAACAATGTAAAGAACCGCCAATCCTGGAATCTGGTCAAAACTGCACACTTTCAATCGGACGCGAACCAATGAGACGGAGGTGTTCCGTTTTGTACAGAACAAAAGCCAGAAGTACGTTCCTCTTACAAGGAGGAGACACTCCGTTGCTTCGATGCACCCCGGTTCCAAGCGAAGTTAGTGTGCGTAACCGGACCATGGGGTCTCATTGCTTTATGCAAAACCCGAGTAATCGCAGCCTTCCACAGCGCACTCATGGAGCCTTCTTCCTGGAGATAGAAGCCATTTGGCAGCGTTGCTTCCGGGACGCATTTGCTCTTGTTCCTCTGTAGCTTTCAGATTTAATCGCGGCGAAGAGATTTCTAATCACTTGGGGCCCACCGTCCTGGCAGCCAGAAGCTGGTAACAATTCTTCTGAAAGAACACCCGAAATGGCAAAGGTTGGTATTCCATGCATGGAGATGGTTCTGGAACGCAATTGCCGACTGGCGCGGGACCTGGCAGGCATTCGGAGTTGCGCGCTTATCTGATGCTGCTTCTGGGAGCAAGCCTGGTTTGCGCCGCGGCCCTGGCTCAACCTGCCGACAAGACGCAATCGGCGAAGCCAGCCACTGCGCAGGTAAGAGACACGAATTCCGCGGATCTTGTCGGCGCGGAGGTTTGTGCGAGTTGCCACGAAGCCGAATCCAAGGGATTTGCTGACAATCCTCACATGAAGCTTGCGCTGGAACATGGCGGCGCGGGGGTGACCTGCGAGAGTTGCCACGGAGCCGGCAAGGCGCACGTGGAGGGCGGCGGCGATATCAGCAAAATCTTCGATCCCGCCAAGGCTACGACGACGCAAGTGGACGAGATGTGCCTGGGCTGCCATGCGGGAACGCATCCCAACTTTCTGCGCTCACCTCATGCCAAAGCGGGCGTGGGTTGCACAAGCTGCCACAGCATTCATGCAAGCGCGGACAAGAAGCAACTGCTGAAGGCTGCACAACCCATGCTCTGCTTTCAGTGCCACACCGACGTGAAGCCCGCCTTCGATATGCCGTTCCACCACAAGGTGAACGAAGGTCTTGTCAGGTGCAGCGATTGCCATGACGTCCACGGCACCTTTGGGAACAACAGCCTGCGCAATACCGCCGACCAGAACATGATCTGCACCAAGTGCCACACGGAGACGCGCGGACCCTTTGTCTTCGAGCATGCCGCGGTCAAGGCGGAGGGCTGCCTGGGTTGCCACACGCCCCATGGTTCTCAAAACGCGCGCCTGCTGAATATGGCGCAGATCAATACCCTGTGCAACCAATGCCATAGCCCGGTTGCCGCCGGTACTGTTCACTCGATGAATGCGGGATCTTCTGAACTGACGGCGTGCACCAGTTGCCACACCTACATCCACGGGTCGAACGTCAATCCGGCGTTCCTCCGATAGGCGGGACGGCGCCGGGCGGAGCTCTGCTGGCCGCTCATAGGGCGCGGCCCGAATCTCGTAGCTACGTTTAACGCGGTTTCAAGGTTTGGATGTGAGCAAGGTTTCTTGCAAACGAGGCTTCAAATGAAGAACACAGGCTGTCAATCCCGCCTATCAATGCAAAGATCTGCCGCGATCA
Organism: Acidobacteriaceae bacterium; assembly: GCA_003165935.1. Classification (GTDB taxonomy): domain Bacteria; phylum Acidobacteriota; class Terriglobia; order Terriglobales; family Acidobacteriaceae; genus Telmatobacter. The sequence continues at coordinate 9,786 of PMXB01000407.1, forward strand.
TCCAGCAAATCGGCGCGGTCGCCAGCGCGGCGATTTTATTGACGACGTGCATCGCGGTCGCGCAGAATCCGGCCGCCCCAATTCCTAAGCCAGACGGACAGATGACCGTCCCGAATGGGTATTCAATCCATCAATCCGTGGATCTGGGCGGTCGCATCGCCGCCAAAACAGGCGGTGGGGCCATGTACGACACGCTGGTCAATCTGCAGTCCGGCCCGCGCGTACTCGGCGAGACTTTTGAATTGCATGCACTCCCGGGCAAAAAGAACACTCTTGTCGATTCCCTCAGCGCCATTGGCAGCGGGTTCGGCGGCGATCCCAACAGCTTTACCAAGCTGGATTTCTCCAAGGGGAAGGTCTACGAGTTCTCCGGAATGTTCCGTCGCGACCGCCAGTACTTCGACTACGATCTGCTTGGCAACCCGAATATCCCCGGAGGGCAGTCGATTCCAATCGGGCCCGCCACCGCGCCGACCGGTTCGTTTGCGTGGCCACAGGTTGAACAATCGCCCTTCCTTTACAACACCGTGCGCCGCATGACAGACACCAGCCTCACCATCTTTCCGCTTTCCAAGGTGACGTTTCGCGCGGCGTACTCGCAGAATATCTTTCAGGGCCCAAGCCTGAGCCCAAGCGGCTATTCATTTGCCAAGTACGACGCCATACTCAAGCAGTACCAGCGCAACAGCACCGACGATTTCACCGGGGCGATCCAATGGAAGCCCGTGGCTGGAACCCAGCTCACCTTTGAAGAACAGATTGACCACTATAAGGCTGACTCCTACTTCACCATGGCCCCCGGCGACTTCAACGTGCAGGAGGCGGACGGAACCCCCGTGGCTCTCGACGACTATGACAGCCAGACTCCCTATCCCGCCTCGGCCTGCAACGCAAACAGCATCGGGGGCACTCCCATGCTCTCGGCGTCGCCAACTCCCGGTGGCCGACCGGTCATCAATTCGGCATGCGCAGTAGTTACCAGCTACCTGCGCTCGCAACCAACCCGCATTCTCTACCCCACGGAGATCTTCCGCCTGCAAAGCACCAGCATCAGGAACGTCTCAATGAACGGCGATCTGCGCTACACGAATGCGAACATGACTTTGCCCAACTACTACGACAGCTACCAGGGTCTGAATGGTACGACTCGCTCCCTTACATACACGGGCAACGCGAATGCGCACCGGGCGGTGGTCGCCGCCGACTATGGCATCGTGTGGCAGACGATCAAGACTTTCAGCCTCTCCGACCAGGTGAACTTCTCCAGCGTCCACCAACCTGGAACCTCACTCATCTCGAGCGCGACCACTCTGTCGACGCCTGCAACTCCGGGAAATGAAACCATCAACTACGCAGGTGGGTTGACCACGACTACAGCCGCTCCCGGTGCCGCCACGATTGAAGGCAGCGGCTCCATTGGCATTCCCTCGCTGGCCTACTTTGGCCAAAACTTCATCACCAATAACCTGACCGGCACCTGGGACGCCGGGGATCGCGCCACGTTCTCGCTCACCTATCGCTACGAAACGCACACCATTGCCCAGGGCGTTCCTCATAGCAATCCGTTAGCCGCGGGCGCGACGACCAACGGAACCGTAACCATTAACGAAGACGGTGCAATCTTCAACGCTGCACTGCGTCCCACCGCCAATTGGAGTATCAATGGCTCGGTCGAGGCGCTCTACGCCGACAACGCGTTCACGCCGGTTGGTCCGCGGCAAACGAGGCGCTACAGAGTGCACACCATGTACAGGCCAAAGCCGTGGGCGACGATATCGGGCGCATGGAATGACCTGGAACGCCATAACAACACCAACAATAACCAGAGCGCCGTCGCGGCAGGCGACGATCCGTACGAGGGTCCGCTTGGTCATGTCGATCACAGCCGCGTGGTGAGCCTCGGTGCAGTGCTGTCGCCGAATGAGCACTATGGATTCGATCTTAATTACGCATATAGCGATGTGTATGCGGCCACCAACATCTGCTATGACAGCGGCGCCTCTGCCACGCTGCCCGGCACGGCCTCCACCAACAGCAGCGGAGGGCCGAACGTATGCCCTGGCGTATTCACCAGGGGATCGACGACCCAGCTCGCGGACTGGTTTGCAAGGGACTTCATGGATGCTCCAACGCAGTACGGGTCGGTGGCTTTCACCTTGTCCCCTGTCAAATCAATCCACTCCAATGTTGGCTATCGCATGAGCGCAGTGAGCGGCAGTCAGTTCTTCAACGACGCGCGGGCAGTCAACGGCTCATTGCATTCCGCGTTTCAAACTCCGTATTTGAATATTGCGTGGACGGTTCATCCTGGATTGATTTGGAGAGCAGACTACAATTTCTACGGCTACGGCGAGGGCGGCCCTTCCGGCTCGCAGTACTGCAGCACTTCGACGTCGTTGACATCGGCGGTTGTGCCATGCGCCTCCCTGTCCGAACCGACGGGTCTGACCGAATCACCTGCCGGCCTGAGCGCGCCGAGGAACTTTCATGCCAATAACGTAACCCTGGGATTGCATTACGAGTTCTGAACGAAGCCGCCGTACCTTTGAATGCCTGCCTCATCAGTTCAATCAATGCGTATGAACAGGGACCAAGAGCTCATGCGCCGCTCGTGCGATTTCCGGAAGCGAAGTTGCCATCCGGGTCGCATGTTCCAAGCTGGCCTATGCACAAGCATGAGCGCGTTGAACTCAGAGGGCGTGCAAGCTCTTGCCTTCGCTCACCCCGTCGCCATCTCCTTTCTTCAACTCGAAGAAGACAATCGTAGAGAGCAGTGTCATTCCACCAAGAACGTAAAACGCTTTGTGGACGCCGCCTATGAATTCCAGCGGGTTGGATTGAAAGCGCGTGGGAAGAAAGAAGACTGTCAGCAGCGACGCCGTCGCGATACCGAAGGTGATGGAGAGCTGCTGCACTGTACTCGCGATGGAGCTTGCGCTGCTCGCCGCTTCGTCCGTCACGTCGGCAAATACAAGTGTGTTCATGCTCGTGTATTGCAGCGACGTGAAGAAGCCATAGCAGAATACCTCGACGACAATCAGCCAGATGGGCGTGCCCCTTCCAATAGTCGAGAAGAGGAAGATAAAGAGGCCAATGACCAGCGTGTTCGAGATCAACACGCCCCGGTATCCGACCTTAGCCAGAATTCCGGGCATGGTCATCTTCAGGCTCATCGCCGCGATGGCCTGCGGCATCATCAGCAGGCCGGATTGAATCGGAGTCAGGCCGAGACCAACCTGGTACAAGAGCGGAAAAAGAAATGGAATTCCGCCAATGCCAAGGCGGGTGAGAAAGTTGCCGTTCACTGCCGAGCGAAATGTGCGAATGCGAAACAAGGTCAGGCGCAGCATGGGGAACTTGGCCCCCCTCGTGTGCCAACCGTAGCCTGCCAGAAGAAGGGCTGCAATCGCCAGGCCAGCCAGCATTTCCGCCCCGCTCAGGGTATGTTCTCCAAAGACCTCCAAGACATAGGAAAGCAGAGCAATGCCAGATCCAAACAGAATCAAACCACCCACATCCAGAGGGGTCCGATGCTCTTCGCGGTAGTCCGGAAGATGCAGGTAGACCATGACCAAACCCACAAGCCCAATCGGGATATTCACAAAGAAGATCACTCTCCAGTGAAGGTATCCCACGATCAGGCCGCCGGCGATGGGTCCCAGCATGGGCCCAATCAAGGCAGGGATAGAGACGAAGCTCATGGCGCGAACCAGATCGGACTTCGAAAAGGTGCGCACGATAGTGAGTCGTCCGACGGGCACCATCATGGATCCGCCGCAGCCTTGCAAAAGGCGGCACGCCACCAGCAGGTGAATGTTGCTCGATATCCCGCAGAGAAATGAACCCAACGTGAAGATTCCGATTGCGGATGCGAACACCAGTCGCGTGCCAAACCTATCCGCCATCCAACCGCTGATCGGAATAAAGACAGCAAGACTCAGTGTGTAGCTTGCCAACACCGACTTCATGCCGAGTGGTGCAACGTGGAGTGCCGCCGCGATGGTCGGAACCGCGGTATTCAGAATCGTGGTATCCAACGATTCCATGAAAAACGCCACTGCGATCAGCCATGGCAACAGCCGCGTGGAGAAGTTTACCGGGACGATTGCCAACCCGATCGGCGGGTACTTGTCCGAGTTAGGCGGGTTGGACATGCTGGTCTTCACCGGCGGAATTGGAGAAAACGACGTGGTCACCCGCGCTGAAGTCTGCGCGCGACTGGGCACTCTGGGCGTCAAGCTTGACGCGTCTCGCTACGGCGTTCAAGGCGCCGCGGTGATCTCGGCAGATCACTCGCAGGTCATGGTGCGCGTCATTGCTCATGCGGAGGACCTGATGATCGTCAATCATGTTGTGCGGCTACTGGGGGAGAGACCGGCAGACTGATCTTTTGCCATGCTCTGTTGGAACATGCTCCGGGGACATTTGGCCGGTCAGTTCAACCGTCCCCAGATTTCCCTTAGACTGTGGCCTGCTGTATCCACCGGGATTTCCCTACCTCACACTCTCATCCCGCAAGAGCTTCGCCCGCCGTTCCTCGTACTCCTCGCTTGTTATCTCTCCCGCGGCATATCTCCTTTTCAGGAGCTGCAGGGGCGACTGGAGTTCCCGGTAGGTGGATCGACGGATGGGCATCAAGAACGAGAAGAAGATCATCCACAGCAGGACCCAGAACACCCACCAAAACC
>PMXB01000246.1 GCA_003165935.1 Acidobacteriaceae bacterium
CAGTCCATGGTCTTCTCCCTCGCTCTGCGCATGACCGGAGACCGCGGTCTGGCCGAAGAGATTGCGCAGGATGTGTTTCTCGAAATGGATAGGCACTTGGCCAAACTCGAGTCACCGGATCACGCCTGCTTCTGGCTGCGCCGGGTAACCATGAGCCGCTCGGCGGATGCGCTAAGGCGAAGAAAGGTGAGAGGCATGGACCTGTGGGTTGAGATCGACGAGCGGCACGGCATGCGCCTTGAAGAGCGCTCTTCGCCGCTCGGCGCGCGTCTTGAAAGCCTGCTCGCAACACTTCCCGAGCCGCAGCGCGCAGCGTTGGTCCTTCGCTATCAGGAGGACCTGACGCCCGAGGAGATCGCTGCCACTCTCGACGCGCCCGTGGCTACCGTCAAGAGCCAGTTGCAGCGCGGCCTCAAGCTGCTGCGCGCCAAGGCGGCAACGCATTTGAAGGAGTACGTTCGTGGTGCATGAACCGTTTGACGAATTCGAGATCGAACTGAAGCAAGCTCTGGAACGCCGCCCCGCGCCGCCAGGCCTCAAGCGGCGGTTGCTCGTCCAGCGTGCCGCACGAACGCGCCAGCGGGAAGCCCGCAGTTCCTTTGTCCTGTGGCAACGATTGGCCGCTTCAGTCGTTCTAGTTGCGGCACTGGCCGGCGGCCTTGGCTGGCGTCGCCACGAAGAGGAGCAACGCAAAGGCGAGCAAGCGCGCCAGCAGGTGCTCACCGCGCTCCGCATCACCAGCCACGCACTCGACCATGCTCAGGCCCAGCTTGCNNTCTGGCCGCAATCGCCGCCACATTCGCTCTTGCCGCCTGCGCCATCGCCATTCCGCTGCACGCGCAGGACTCGCAGCTCCCCTTGCCTCCCGCGCTCGAAAAGCAGCTCGCTGCCAAAGCCTCCGACGTCACCGAGGTTACGCTCGGCAAAAACATGCTCTCCTTCGCCTCCAAGTTCATGGATGGCAAAGACAAGGACGACGCCGCTGCCAAGCAACTCATCGACGGCCTTGACGGCATCTATGTGCGCTCCTACGAATTCGATAAGGAAGGGCAGTACTCGATGGACGACATCGACCAGTTGCGCAAAGCCTTCGAGACCGGCGAGTGGACGCCGATCGTGCGTGAGCGCGAGCGCAAGTCGGGTGAGACCACAGACATCTTCGTCAAGAACGTCAACGGCGAGCCGCACGGCATGTTCATCCTCACTGCCGAGCCCAAGGAGCTGACCATTGTTCTGATCCTTGGTCCCATTCGCATGGAAGATCTGGGCAAGCTTCATGGGCTCGCCGGCCTTGGCGCTCTCGGCAACGTTGACAAGATGCCCAAGGTCAAAGACAAGGAAAAGAACAAGGACACCGACAAGGTCACCGACAAATCCAAGTCTGGAGATGACGAATGAGACACCTCTGGTTGATCCCCATTGGCTTCATGGCGCTTGCCATTCCTGCCGCTGTCCTCGCCGGCGGCTCCGAAACCGGATTTGATGCGGTCGTCAATTCCATCGAGAGCCGCTATCACACGCACGCCACGCGCATTCCCTTTGTCGGCCTCATCAGCATGGTCTCAAGCCACGCCACCCACAAAGGCGTCAGCGGCATCCACGTCGCCGACTTCGAGTCCTTCACCGAAGACGTCGACGGTCAAGAGCTCAACAACCTCGTCCAGCAGCATCTCGGCCCCGGCTGGGAGCGCATGATCCGCGAGACCAGCCGCAAAGGTCATGACCAGACCCTCATTTTCGTTCACCCTGAAGGCGCGCGCATGGGCATGTTCATTGTCGATCTCGATGGCCACGAGATGGATGTCGTCCAGGTCTCCGTCGATCCCGATCATCTCAACCAGAACATCGGCCACTACAGCCACCACCACGACCGCGACGACGACGACAATGCCAGCGGCAAGGGCGAGTCGAACTAGCGCGCGAAAGCTTCGCGACCACTCACGAACCAAACTCGTCACCGAATCAAGCTCTCCATATGCGCCGATCTGCGCCCTGCCTACACTCGAGTCAGGATGGCCAGCCTCTCCCCATCACCGGTCTCGAGTTACCGCGGCCGCCTCGCGCCTTCGCCTACCGGATATCTCCACGTGGGCCACGCGCGTACCTTCTGGACCGCCTATCAGCGCGCGCGTGCTGCCGGCGGTGCGCTCGTCATGCGCATGGAAGACCTCGATCCCGATCGCAGCCGGGCCGCCTACGCTGATGCTGCTCTCGAAGATCTTCGCTGGCTCGGAATTCGCTGGCACGAGGGGCCAGACAAAGGCGGCCCATTTGCTCCCTATCAGCAGAGCCGCCGCCGCGCCATCTATCTCGCCGCCTGGCGCAAGCTCCTCCATCGCGGCTACCTCTTCCCTTGTCGCTGTTCGCGGAAAGATCTTGAAGCCGCTGTCGGCGCGCCGCATGAAAGTTCAACGGCCCTCGCAGCCGGCTCGCTCGGCAAACTCGACCTCCAGGACGACGAGCCAATCTATCCCGGAACATGCCGCCGCAATCTAGGCCACGTTCCCCAGCTTCCCGGTCCCACGGTCAGCGAACTCGAACAGCCCCAAGGCTACAACTGGCGCTTCCGTGTGCCCGATGGCGAGGTCATTGAGTTCGACGATATCAACCTCGGCAAGCAGTGCTTCGTCGCCGGCCGCGACTTTGGCGACTTCGTTGTTTGGCGTCGTGACGGGGTACCAAGCTACCAGCTCGCCTGCGTCGCCGACGACTCAGCCATGGGCATTACCGAGGTTGTGCGCGGAGCCGACCTGCTCAAGTCCACTGCCCGCCAAATCCTGCTCAATCGCGCCCTGGGGCTTAGCGATCCCGCCTGGTTCCACTGCCGCCTCGTCGTAGACCACAACGGCCATCGCCTCGCCAAGCGCCACGACGCGCTCAGCCTGCGCGCCATGCGCCAGCGCGGCCTCACGCCCATGAATATCCTCTCGGCGGAGTTGCCGGTGGAAGCGTAATCCCAGGCATCAGCAGGAAAGTCCCACCTCAAATCGCGAGCGTGTTTTTATTCGCATGTGAAGCAAAGCACACGTCGGAATGAAATCCAAGTTGTAGACTGTCTGCGCTTCTTTTGCGTGTGTGGGAACGGCGGCGGAAAAATCGGCCCGGAAGATTGGGCCGTCGGTCCGCAGGCCGTCGTAAGCGACCTGCGGGCCGTGCTAACGCGAAGGAGGTGAGGGCGATTGGATGAGAAATCGTCCTGGATGCGAGTTGCAATTACCATCGCCATTGACTGGCGGTTCGTAACAGCGCTCGTGATCCTAGTCCTGGCGCTACTGCTCAAGTAGCCAAACTCCCGGGAGGGCCCACACCCTTCCGGGACACTGCAAGTATAGCAAAAAGCGACCCAAACAAATGATCTCCGGCTTGGCCGCTTCTAACTCCATCGGCCCTCTCACCGATGTTGAATAAACTTCCCACTCTGCAACTCGCGCACCGCCTGGTTCAGCTCAGCCTGCGTGTTCATCACGATCGGCCCGTACCACGCAACCGGCTCCTCCAGCGGCCTGCCTGAGACCAGCAGGAAGCGAATCCCCTCCGGCCCCGCCTGCACGCTGATCTCGTCACCCCGGTCAAACAGCACCAGCGAATGATTCTTCGCGTCATACACCGGGGCTGCATTCGGATCCACGCCGCTCTCCGTCAGCACTGCTTGCGGAGCCGAAGCATCTCGAAAACTCCCCGCTCCCGCAAAGACATACGCAAACGCATTCCGCGTCGTCTCCACCTGGATGCGCTTCTTCTTGCCCGGCGCCACCGAGATGTCCACGTAGCGCGCTGCCACCACCGAGTCCGTCGCCACCCCATTCACCGGCCCTTGCTTGCCCCAGAAATCGCCGCAGATCACCCGCGCCTTCGTCCCATCGTCCTCCGTCACCTCGGGAATCGCTGCTGACGGTATGTCTTGATAACGAGGCTCGGTCATCTTCAGCGCCGCCGGAAGGTTCGCCCACAACTGAAACCCATGCATCCGCCCCGCCGCGTCGCCCTTCGGCATCTCCTGGTGCAGAATCCCGCTGCCCGCTGTCATCCATTGCACGTCGCCCGCGCCCATCTTGCCGCGGTTGCCCAGGCTGTCGCCGTGTTCCACCTCGCCGGCCAGCACGTACGTGATCGTCTCGATCCCCCGATGCGGATGCCACGGAAACCCAGCCAAATAATCCGCCGGATTATCGTTCCTGAAGTCGTCCAGCAGCAAGAACGGATCGAACTCCTTTGTTTTGCCAAAGCCGAACGCACGCTCCAGCTTTACCCCCGCCCCTTCCATGGTTGTCTTCGTGTTCAAAATCTCTTTCACCGGTCGCAGTGACATGGTCGCGCCTCCTCTTTGTCCTTACCTACCTTTAGATGCACGAGTCAGATATTCGTTGCAACAGGTATTTTCCCAGCCGGGATTCTCACCCGGCTACGAGGCCCCGCCAAACACCTCAACCGCGCGCAATGCCAGCCCGTGAGCTACCGAAGTAAACTCGTTCCCGGCGCGGATACGATCCTCCCCAAATCGTTTCGAGAAAATCCGACGCACCGCTGGCACAAACGAAGTTCCTCCCGTCAGGAAGACCCGGTCNNCGAAGGTCGATGCTGGCATGGCTGTGCGGTGTGTCTCGAAAGCGAAACTCTGTTGATTCTGCGAGGGAAAGCTCGTACTTGGCATGTTGCACACTCTGATGAAGCTGGTAGCCAAGATCCTCGTCGATGATCCCAATCAACGCCTCGATTTTTTCCGGCTCCAGCGCCCGAGCCCGCGCGCTCTTCAATATCTCCCTCACATTATTGTTCCGGAGAAACGAAAGATAATGCCACCGTTCCAGGTTGGCATAGATCCATGCGGGAACGGCGGGAAGAAGCTTGTTCAGCGACCGCGCTTCGGAGTCCGATCCGAGGGCAGGGGACACAAGCTTGCGCACGATTCGGGCGTCAAATGCATCTCCCGCCAGTCCAACGCCACCATTTCCAAGCAGGTCCTCACTCGTTCGTCCGCGGCGTCGGACTTCCGGCCCCGCCCGCAGCAGCGAAAAGTCGCTCGTGCCGCCCCCAAAGTCGCCGATCAGCAGCAGTTCCTCACGATCCAGCGTGGATTCATACGCAGAGGCCGCAGCCACCGGCTCCAGCTCAAATTCGATCTGTTCGAATCCAGCAAGGGTGAATGCCTCTCGCAAGCGCGCTTCGGCGAACTCGTTGTCCTCCTCAGACTCCGCGCCGACAAACTGCACCGGCCGACCCACCATTGCGCGCCGTATTGGCCGCTCGAACTGTTTCTCGGCCTGCTTTCGCAGATCGCCGATCAGGCGCGAAAGAATCTCTTCCAGCTTGTGCCGCCGTCCAAAGATCTCCGTGCCGGTCAACTGCCGGTTGGTCAGGTGCGACTTGAGGCTCTGGATGAGCCGGCCTTTTTCATCCGCCTCAAGGTAGCGCTCGATGGCCGTCGGCCCCGTAAGCGAATGGGTTCGCTTTACCCCCGCAGGCGTTTTGAACTGCTCAAAGTAAAGAACGGAGCGAAACGACTCGGTCTCCTCGCCAAGAAAAGGGAACCGCGCAAGCTGAACAGGTGCGTCGCCCTCCATCAGCGCCACGGAACTGTTGGTTGTCCCGAAATCGAT
>PMXB01000019.1 GCA_003165935.1 Acidobacteriaceae bacterium
AATCTCTACTCCGTCGAAGACATCGCTTACCACGAAGGCATCCCCGGCCACCACCTCCAGATCTCCATCGCCCAGGAGGCCGAAGGCCTGCCAATGTTCCGAAAATATGAGCACTACACGGCCTATACCGAGGGCTGGGGCCTTTACGCCGAGGGCCTCGGCAAATATGTCGGCTTCTATCAGGATCCCTACTCCGACTACGGCCGCCTCGAAGGCGACATCTGGCGCGCCATCCGCCTGGTCGTCGACACCGGCGTCCACTCAAAATCCTGGACACGACAACAGATGGTCGACTTCTTCCACGACCACTCCAACATCGACGACACCAGTATTCAATCCGAGGTGGACCGTTACATTGCCACGCCCAGTCAGGCGCTTGCCTACAAGGTCGGCCAGCTCACCATCCTTCAGCTTCGCGAGCGCGCGCAAAAAGCCCTCGGCGCAAAGTTCGATATCCGCGCCTTCCACGATCAGGTGGTCGACTACGGAGCTCTCCCGCTCGACGTGCTCAGCGACCGCATAGATGCCTGGATCGCAACGCAGGTCGGCGCGAATGCTGCCGCGCCTGTGTTAGCCGGATCTCGCGCAAATCTCGCGCCGTAGGTGCAGTGTTTGTTAGCCCAGCGCTTCAGCCCTGGGTAGCACAACCCCAATGAAGAGGAAGTCCCGCTAGGACGGCGCTTCATGACAGTAGTTCCTAAAGCTCTCCCGCCCCCCGACTGCTCCCTACTTCGCCCGCATCCGATTGTTTTTCGCGTTGTGCTCCAGTTCGCACAGTCCGAGCTCTTCCATCAGCGGCGGAACGTACACGCCAAACCGCCCGCGCAGTCCCTTCTTCAGCCCATACCAGCCTTTGACCGGGTTGCTCGCCGATCGGCCCCATGCCTCCACGGTCCCGTCCTTCGCAGGCTTCTGCTCGTCCGCCCCGCCGAGTTCCACCCAGTCTCCTGCCGTCTTCAGCATCGCGTGCAGATCCTCAATGCAGCGCGTATCGTAGAGCAGCACGGTCTTGCCCACCGTGCACACAACCACGCGCACGCCGTCCTTTTCATCCATGTGCATCGTGTATTCGGATGTTCCCGGCGGAGTCTTCAACTGCCAGGGATTCGCCTTTGTTCGGTCGAGCTTTACCATATGCCTCCAATGAGTCCTGGAACGTGGGGATGGGTGTTGCGGCTTTTCTTCCCGGACCACTGCTTCGGCCAGGAATCCTGCAATTCTATCGCCCGCCGTAAAGGTCGCACTGTCAATATTTCTCTGGCTTCCTAAAACTGCGGCATCTGCCCCACCATTCGCCCCTTCCGCCTCCGCCAGAGTATCCTTAAGTGTTGAATCAAACACAAAGGAAACAAGAGAAAAATGACAGAGATAGCCGTAGAGGCCACTCAAGTTCCTGCGCAACTGCCACACGTACGCGTCGCTGTTCTGGGCGCGGGCAAAATGGGCGGCATCCTGCTCCAGGCCTTCCTCAAGCAGAACCTGTTTGCCGCGGAACAGATCTTCGGCACGGTTGCCCACACCGAGCGCGCCCTCGCCCTCAGCACGCAATGGGGCGTGGAAGTGTCCACCGACAACCTGGCGGCCGCCAAGCAGGCTGACCTGATCTTGCTGGCCGTCAAGCCCTTCCAGGTGCCCGATCTCATTGAGCAGATTCGCCCCGCGCTCAACGCCAAGAAGACGCTCATCTCCATCGCCGCCTCAGTGAAGACGCGCGCCATCGAAGAGGCGTCAGGGCTGGATATCGCCGTCATTCGCGCCATGCCCAACACGCCCTCGGCACTGGGCGCGGGCGCGGCTGCGCTGTGCAAGGGCCGCTTTGTCTCTGCCAAGCAGATGGAACTGGCCGAGAGGATCTTCGAAACCGTTGGCCGGACTGTCGTGGTGGATGAAAAGCACATGGACGCTGTGACCGGCCTCTCCGGCTCAGGCCCTGCGTACATCTACATCATCATTGAGGCTCTCGCCGAGGCCGGCGTCAAGGTTGGCCTTCCCCGCGACGTGGCCACTCAGCTCGCCGCGCAAACAGCCTTTGGCGCTGCCAAGATGGTGCTCGAAACCGGCTATCATCCCGCGCTGCTCAAGGACGCCGTCACCACCCCCGCCGGCTGCACCATCGACGGCATCCTCGAACTCGAAGAAGGCGGCCTCCGCGTCACCCTCATCAAAGCCGTGATGCGCGCCACCGAGCGCGCCAAGCAGTTGGCGGCCGGGTAATATTTGCGGGCGCCCCAGGTGCCTTGCCTTTGGGCACCCGGGGGGGTCACCCCGCCACCTCTCGCTCACCCCCTGGGTGCCCCAGGTGCCTCGCCTTTGGGCACCTGGAAGTCATCCTCACCCCGCCGTCCGCCTTCCTTGCTGACTCGCTAACTTCCTGACTCTGCTAACCTGCTCACTTGCCCATCCAACGCCCATCCTGGCACCCCAACTACCTCCCCGAACTCGACGGGGTGCGCATTTCGCTGCTCGAAACAGCCAGGCGCAATTCAGTCGGCTGTTGGCCGAGGTGGGATTGATTTGAAGAGGTCTCACGCTCAAGAACTGGAAACCCCCAATCGTGGAATTTGGGGATGTATCCTGTTGCCTTAACGTGTACTCTGGATACGGAAGGCGCAGTTGCGGGAAGGGCCGTCAATTCATTCGGATGCCGCATTGGGACAGGCGATGATCGAAGGTATAAAGATCCAAAATTTTCGCTGCTTCTCCGATATTGAGGTGCAAGGGCTCAAGCCCATCAATATCATTGTTGGGGAGAATGCAAGCGGGAAATCCGCCTTTCTCGAGGCAATTTTTCTATCTGCCGGAGCCTACCCTTTAAATACCTTCCAGTTCCGTGCCGCACGGCAACTCGGATCACAGTTCGAATTGAGACCAGACTCAGCCTCGTATTGGGGGCTATGGGAGGATTTGTTCAATGATTTTGATCTAACAAAGCAAATCCGGATCAAGGTTTCCGGCGTTGGTTCGTCGCACAGTCTGAACCTCGTTCGGACTCTGGAGAGTAGCCAAACAGTCTCGCTTGGAACTCAACCGGTACCTCCTCAAGCGTTCCCCCTCCTAACCTTTGAATGGGAACGCAAAGGCGGACACCCGATTCGCGTAACGCCAACAATGAAAGGAAACAGCTTAACGGTCGAAGTGCCGCAACACGATCATTTTCCAACTTTGCATTTCGGCCCCCACATTTCAGACCTTCCCCAAGACAATGCGTCGCGTTTTTCTGAGTTAAGTAAAGATGGAAAAATTCAACCTGTGATTGACGCCCTTCGAACAGAGTTTCCATTTGTCAAAACACTATCTCTCGAGATCAACTCGGGTATTCCGACGGTTTTTGCCGAAGTCGAAGAGAGCCACAGGAAGCTGCCGGTTGGATTGATTTCGGACGGAGTGAACAAGCTGCTCAGCCTTCTGCTTGGAATTGCGAACAACCGAAACGGGACGATCCTCATCGATCAGATCGAGGATGGATTTTACTTCAAGAAGATGCCCTCGACATGGAGAGTGATTCACAGTTTCGCGAAGGAGAATCAGGCCCAGGTTTTCGCCACAACACACAGTCAGGAGTGCCTCGATGCATTGTTTCCCGTGCTAGATGCGAATGAAGAGGATTTTGCCCTCCTTCGCGCGAGCCGTTCCGATGGTTCGATCAAATTCACGGTGAGCAACGGCAGGAAGTTCAGTTCAGCTCTCTCACAGGAGTTTGAACTTCGATGAGTTCAATTCTTCCTCATAGAGTTCAACATTTTGAGCTCCCCTACATTGTGGTGTGCGAAGGCTTTGGGGATGTTTGCCTCGTCGATCAACTCCTTCAACTGAAAGGAATAACGAACTGCGGGGTGGGCTGTCCAAGTCGGACTGGGGTTGGTGGGGACGGCAAGGACTATCTGAATAAGTATCTCAGTGCCATTTCTCTAGCGGCTACCGAAGGGGACACCCAAAAATTGCAGGGGATCCTCATGGTTGTGGATGCCGATGAGTCTCCAGAAGACGCGTTCGATTTGTCATGTTCCGCGCTTAAGTATGCGGAGTTTGCAGTTCCAGATTCAGCTTTTACGGTGAAGGCCGAAAAAGGTATCAAGACCTCTGTCTACCTGATTCCGGGAAAGGACGAGACAGGCACCCTCGAGCACCTTTTGCTAAGGGCGGCATACGAAGGGTCTGAGAAAAGTCAATCATGCACGGACTCCTTCCTGAGTTGCATTGGAAGGTCGCCTGCAGCAAAACCAAATGTGATGGCGAAAATGCAAATGTCGGCATTGGTTGCTGCCTCCTTTCCTGAGAACCCCTGGGCTACCCCGGGCCCGCTCCTGCAGAGCAAGAAGAACGACTTGGTTCCAATCAATAGTCCTCATTTCAAGCACCTGACCGACTACCTCGCGGAGTTTTGCACGGAGTGAGCCATGCGCAGAAGTTCATCCAGGTCTCCCGCCCATCCTGGCTGCCCAACTA